>NZ_PVZF01000004.1:300000-380551 GCF_003002055.1 Kineococcus rhizosphaerae | reverse complement strand
GGTGCGGGTTTGGCGGGTGCGGGCACCGGTGCGGGTTTGGCGGGTGCGGGCACCGGTGCGGGTTTGGCGGGTGCGGGCACCGGTGCGGGTTTGGCGGGTGCGGGCACCGGTGCGGGTTTGGCGGGTGCGGGCACCGGTGCGGGTTTGGCGGGTGCGGGCACCGGTGCGGGTTTGGCGGGTGCGGGCACCGGTGCGGGTTTGGCGGGTGCGGGCACCGGTGCGGGTTTGGCCGGTTCGGGCTCGGCCGGTGCGGGTCTTGCCGCTCCGGGTTCCGCACGGGCCTCGCGCCCGGGCCGCGCACCCGTGCCCGATTCCCCCGGGGCGGAGGGTGTCGCAGCGCCGGTCGGCCCGGCCGTCGGCGGCTCGACCGGGCCGGTCGTGGTGACGGTCCCGGCCGGGGAGGGCGGCGCGGACGAGGGGGAGGGCGGCGTCAGCGCGGGCGGAGCGACGGGGCCGCTGCTCGCGGACGGTGCCCGCCCGACGGTCGGCTGCGCCGTTAGCGGGTGCTGCGTTCCCGAGTGCGGCGTCCTCGTCGGCCCGGTGAGCGGTGCGGAGGTGCGCGCAGGGGTGGGTGAGGAGGTGGCGACGCTGGTGGGCAGGACGTCGGCGACGGCCTGCGTCGCCGTCACGCTCGACCCCACCCCGACCCCGGTGGCCAGCAGGACGGTGGCGACCTGGCCGCCGGCGGTCTGGGCAGCCGCCGACACCGTCGACACGGCCTGCGCCGGCAGGGACCCCACCCACGGCAGCGCCGCGAGCAGGGTCGCCGGCCCCGCGACGAGCCGCAGACGCCCCAGGCCGACCGACAGGAACGCGCGCACGACGTCCGGGTCGAACTGGGTCCCGGCGCACCGGGTGATCTCGGCCCGGGCCTGCTCCGCCGACATGGGCTTCTTGTAGGAACGGGCCGACGTGATGACGTCGTAGGTGTCGGCGACGGCGATGACGCGGGCCGCCAGCGAGATGCCCGCCCCGGCCAGGCCCCGCGGGTACCCCTGCCCGTCCCAGCGCTCGTGGTGCTGGGCCACCCCGTCCACCCAGGACCCCAGCCACGTCCGGAGGGGTTCGACGAGCGCGCCCCCGTGGTCCGGGTGGGCCTGCAGCCGGGCCCACCCCTCCTCGGACGGGCGCCCCTTCGCGTTGATCACTTCGGTCGGCACGTGGACCTTGCCCACGTCGTGCAGCAGGGCCACCCAGCTCAGCCGGTCGACGTCCTCCCCGGACAGGCCCAGCTCCCGGCCGATCAGGGCCGCGTAGGCCTGCACCCGTTCGCCGTGGGCACGGGTCGGGGCGTCGTGGGCGGCCAGTGCGCTGATCAGCGCCAGGAGCTGCTGCGCGCCCCCGGGCCCGGTGCCGTGCTCGAGCTCGTCCGGCGACCACCGTCGGCGGGCCACGGCGAACCGGCTGGGGACGTGGTCGGGCAGCACCAGGCTCAACCGCAGCATCGACGACAGCGGCAGCAGCCGGCGCAGCCACCGGTTCGCGACGACCATGATCGCCGAGGAGAGGGCGACGACGAGCACGAGCCAGACCGCGGTGCTCACCCCGAGGCGCTCGGCCGGTGCCCACCGCGCGGCGGCGGCCCCCACGACGAGGGCGAACACCAGCGGCCCGAGGACGGCGGTGGTCCGCACGGCGCGCGCGAGGACGGGCCGGGGCCGCCAGGTGCGGGAAGCCGCCTCGCTGTAGTTCTGGGTGGGTCCGGTGGGCACCCAGCAGGTTTCGGGACACGTTCCGCCCCGGTGAACCTGAACGCGCGGACACCACCTGATCGGCTGAGGGCCCCGTGGGTGCCGTCGCCGGTCGTGGTCCCGGGACTCGGGACCTAGAGGGCCATCACGTCGAGGTCGACGGCGCGCACGGGCCACAGGTCGAGGTCGAACCGGACCCCCGGCAGGGCGTGGCTGAGCTCGGACTGCAGGCGGAAACCCTCGCTGGCGTAGGAGGAGCAGGACGAGGGGGAGTCCCAGCCGCACAGGTCGACGGGGTGGTGCTCGTCGAAGTAGGCCTGCCACTGCAGCAGACCGGTGCGCAGGCGCTCGTCGAGGCCGAGGTCGTCGAGGTGCGTGCGGCTCAGGACGAAGCCGCCCATGTCGGCCGGCGCCCACACGGGGGTCGGCACCAGGTAGTCACTCATGAGTCGAAGTCGCTCAAAAGGCACCCGTCGAGGGTAGGCCCTCCGCGGGGGTGCTCCCGACCACCACCACTCGTTGCGCTGCAACGTTTGCGACGACGCAGCGTCGTACCACCTGTCCGACAGGCCGACCGGTCACCGCAGGGTCGCCGGTCGGTCCGCGGGTCCGCGGCTGAACCCCCGTGCCACCGCGTTCGTGACCCCGGTGGCAGGCCCGTCGCGCGGGCCAGGACCCCGACCGCAGAGGTGACCCCATGAGCAGCACGCGCACGCCCGAGCGTCCCGCAGCCCCCGGACGGCCCCGCCGGCGCCGCGGCCTCTGGGCCGTCCTCGCGGTCGTCGTCGTCCTGGCCGTCGCCGCCTTCGTCGGTCCCCGCATCTACGCGAGCGTGGAGTCCGGCAAGGCCGCCGCCCCGCTCGTCGCCTCCACCGCGGCCGGCTCGGCCACCCCCACCGCGGCCAGCACCGACGCCACCCTCGACGGGGCGTGGACGCTCGCCCCCGGCGGCACCGCCGGCTACCGCGTGAAGGAGGTCCTCAACGGCCAGGACGTCACCGTCACCGGCCGCACCTCCGACGTCACCGGTGACCTCACCGTCGCCGGCGGGCGGCTCACCGCCGGGACGGTCTCCGTCGGCCTCGCCTCCGTCGAGACCGACTCCGGCCAGCGCGACAACCAGTTCCGCACGACCGTCATAGACGTCGCGCGCTTCCCCACGGCCGACGTCGCCCTCACCGCCCCCGTCCCGCTCGGCGGTCTCGACGTCGGCTCGAGCGTCGCCGTGAACCTCGTCGGCACCCTGACGCTCAAGGGCAGCCCGCGCGACGTCACCGTCCCCGCGACCGTCCAGCGCACCGCGCAGGGCTCCGTCACCGTCACCGGCTCCCTCCCCGTGACCTGGTCCGAGCACGGCGTCCAGGCCCCCGACCTCGGCTTCGTCAAGGTCGAGGACACCGGCACGATCGAGTTCACGTTCACCGCCACCAAGGCCTGACCCGCGCGGCCCCGGCGCCCGCCCCCGCTCTCGGGACGGATGCGGCCGATCACCTGCGGTGAGCGGTGGCCGGTCCCTACCCTGGCGGGATGTCGTCCGCCGGAGCGGTGGACCCGCTGCTCCTGCGCGCGTGGCAAGAGGTCTCCGAGGGGATCATCGTGCTCGACGCCGAGGAGTGGCGCGTCCTGCACGTCAACGCCGCCGGCGCCGCCGTGTACGGCCTGGTGCCCGACGACCTCGTCGGCAAGCTGCTCTCCGACGTCTTCCCCGCCGCCGTCGGCAGCGACTTCCACACCCAGCTGCGGCGCACCCGCGCCGAGGGCGGCCTCGTCACCTGGACCGGCCCCGTCGCCGGGACGGACCGGTGGATCGCCGTGCGCGCCCAGCGCGTCGACGGCCAGGTGCTCTGCTCCTTCCGCGACGTCACCGCCGAGCACCACCTCGAGCTCGAACGCGACGAGCTGACCCGCTCCCTGCACCGCTCCCTGGACCACACCACCCGCCTGCTGCGGCTGTCCGAGGCCCTCACCGCCACCCGCACCGTCACCGACGTCGCCCGCGCCGCCGTCGAGGCCGCCCGCGAGGGCTTCGGCGCCGCCTACGCGGCGCTGTCCGTCGTCGACCACGAGCGCCAGCTGCTGCGCACCCCCTTCACCGGCGACTACGCCCCCGGCGCGCAGGAGGAGTGGCAGGACCTGCCCCTGGACGGTCCCGGCCCCGGAACCCTGGCCCTGCGCGAGGGGCGTCCCCGCTTCGACGACGCCACCAGCCTGCGGACCGGCTTCCCCGAGCTCGCCCACCGCTGGGAGACCGCCCACGTCCGCTACCTCGCCACCGTCCCGCTGGTGGCCGCGGGCCGCAACGTCGGCCTGCTGACGATGGTCTGGCACGAGGACCTCGAACTGTCCGAGAACCAGCGCGCCACGCTGCGCTCCCTGGCCTCGTACACGACCCAGGCCCTGCAGCGGGCGCTGCTGCTCGCCGAGCGGACCACCGCCGCCCGCACCCTGCAGACGTCGATGCTCACGACCGACCTGCCGCAGGTCGGTGACCTCGAGCTCGTCGCCCGCTACGTGCCCGCCCACGCCGGCGACCAGGTCGGCGGCGACTGGTACGACGGGATCCTGCTGCCCGACGGCACCACCCTGCTCGTCATTGGCGACGTCACCGGCCACGACATCACCGCCGCCGCCGAGATGGGGCAGCTGCGGATCGCGCTGCGCGCCCTGGCCGTGGACCGCGACGACCCGCCCGCCGAGCTGCTGGACCGGCTGGAGGCCGTCGTCAGCTCCCTGCGCGCCGACGCCATCCTCGCCAGCTGCCTCGTGGCCCGCGTCGAGCAGAACCTGCAGGCCCGGGCCGAGGGCGTGCGGACGGTGCGCTGGGCCAACGCCGGGCACCCGCCGCCCGTCCTGGTCCTGGCCGACGGGACCGCGCGCGTCCTGGCGGCCCCGCCCGACCTGCTGCTGGGCGTCGGGACCGGCCGGCGCACCGACCACGTCGTCGACGTCCCCGCCGGGGCGACGCTGCTGCTGTACACCGACGGCCTCGTCGAGCGCCGCGACGACGACCTCGACTCCGGCATCGAGCGCCTGCGCGCCAAGGCGTCCGGGCTGGCCTCCGGGGACCTCGCCGCGGGGCTGGACGAGCTGCTCGCCCAGGCCGGCGGGGCCGCGGGGGACGACGTCGCGCTGCTCGCCGTCCGGTTCCACGCCCAGGGCTGACCTACGATCTTCCCCGTGAGTGAGCAGGAGCGCGTCGGTGGCTGGAGCGAGCGACGCTCCGACGAAGTCGTGCGCGGCGGGAGTGAAGCCGCCGACCGGAGCGCGACGCCCGAACGAACGGACGACGGCGTGAGCGAGGAGCAGGTCGAGCGGGTCGAGCAGGGTGGGCGGGGCGAGCACGCGCCCGTCGAGTTCGAGGGGCGCACCGGGGTCGCGCACCCCATCACCCGCTACTACACGCCCGTGCTGCACCACCCCTGCACGCCCGTGACGGCCTTCGACGACGACCTCGTCCAGCTCGTGGCCGACATGTTCGCCTCCATGGCCGCCGCCGACGGCGTGGGCCTGGCCGCCAACCAGATCGGCGTCGACGCGCGCGTCTTCGTCGTCGACTGCCCCGACGACGAGACCGAGACCACCGGGGAGAACGTCGTCGCGCACGTCGTGAACCCCGTCCTGCACCTGCCCACGGGCCGCAAGCGCCGCCTGGACCTCGACGGCGAAGGCTGCCTGTCGGTCCCTGGCCAGTACGCCGACCTGGCCCGGCCCGACAAGGCCGAGGTGACCGGCGTCGACGTCCACGGCAACCCCGTGAAGATCGTCGGGACCGGTCTGCTGGCGCGCTGCCTGCAGCACGAGGCCGACCACCTCGAAGGCGTCGTCTACGTCGACCGGCTGCCGGTCGCGCAGCGCGAGGAGATCCTCGCCGCGGCCGGGCTGACGGCGCCCGCCGGGGACGACGCGTGATCGTCCTGGGGATCGAGTCGTCCTGCGACGAGACCGGCGTCGGGCTCGTCTCCGAGGGCGTCCTGCTGGGCGACGCCCTCGCCTCCAGCATGGACGCGCACGCCCGCTTCGGCGGGGTCGTGCCCGAGGTCGCCGCCCGCGCGCACCTGGAGTCGATGCTGCCGGTGCTGCACCAGGCGCTCGACAAGGCCTCGCTGGGGCTCGGGGACGTCGACGCGGTCGCCGTCACCGCCGGCCCGGGGCTGTCCACGGCCGTGCAGGTCGGGCTCGCCTCCGCCAAGGCGCTCGCCTTCGCCCTCAGCAAGCCGCTGTACGGCGTGCACCACCTCGCCGGGCACGCCGCCGTCGACGTCCTCGAGCACGGCCCGCTGCCCTCGCGCTGCGTCGCGCTCGTCGTCTCCGGCGGCCACACGTCGCTGCTGCTGCTCGGGGACCTGGGCCGGGACCCGATCGTGCACCTGGGCGACACCGTCGACGACGCCGCGGGGGAGGCCTTCGACAAGGTCGCCCGCGTCCTCGGCCTCGGCTACCCGGGCGGGCCGGTCGTCGACCGCGTCGCCCGCGACGGCGACCCCCACGCCATCGCCTTCCCGCGCGCGCTGTCCCGGCCCTCGGACCCCGCCTACGGGTTCTCCTTCTCCGGGGTCAAGACGGCCGTCGCGCGCTGGGTCGAGGCCCGCGCCGACGCCGGGGGCGAGGTCCCCGTCGCCGACGTCGCCGCCTCCTTCCAGGAGGCCGTCGCCGACGTCCTGACCCGCAAGGCGCTGGCCGCGTGCCGCGAGCACGGCGTCGACACGCTGCTGGTCGTGGGCGGGGTGGCGGCGAACTCGCGCGTGCGGGCCCTGGCCGAGGAGCGCTGCGCCGCGGCGGGGATCGAGCTGCGGGTGCCGCCGATCCGGTTGTGCACCGACAACGGCGCGATGATCGCGGCGGTCGGTGACCTGCTCGTGCGCGCCGGGGCCCCGGCGTCCGGGCTCGACCTCGGGGCCGACCCGTCCGCGCCGCTGACGGGGGCGCTGTTGCACGGCCCCTGGGCCTGAGGGGCACTTCCGCGGCTGTGCGTGCGTTGAGTGATCAGCACCCCTCGAACGAAAGGCGTCGGACCCGTGGGCATCGACTACTCGAAGAAGGCGAACGAGCCTGAACCTCCCCGCGCGGGAGGTGTCTCGCTGTCGAAGGTCACGCTGACGAAGTCGGCGCCCAAGGTGTCGCTGTCCAAGACCGGGGCGACCGGCGGGACGCTGCGCGTGCACCTGGCCTGGAACGCGCGCCCGGCCGCCGCGGCCCCCGCCTCGGGCGGCTTCTTCTCCAAGCTCAAGGCCGCCGCGGCCCCGCAGGGCGGCATCGACCTCGACCTCGGCGCCCTCTACGAGTTCTCCGACGGCTCCAAGGGCGTCGTCCAGGCCCTCGGCAACGCGTTCCGCGACCGCGGCGCGGGCGACCCCGTCGTCTGGCTCGACGGCGACGACCGCACCGGCGGCGGCGGGGAGAACCTCTTCGTCGACCTGCGCGACGCCGCGAAGATCAAGCGGATCCTCGTCTTCGCCTTCATCTACGAGGGCGTCCCGAACTGGGCCGCCGCCGACGGTGTCGTGACCCTGCACCCCGTCTCGGGCCCCGAGATCGAGGTCCGGCTCGACGAGCACGACGACCGCTCGCCCATGTGCGCCATCGCGCAGATCACCTCCGACGGCCGCGAGATCGCCGTCCAGCGCGAGGTGCGGTACGTCCAGGGCGGCCAGCAGGCCCTCGACGAGGCGTTCGGGTGGGGCATGAAGTGGCGGACCGGGCGCAAGTAGCCGCGCGGGTTTCGGCACGTTGACTCCCCGGTCCCTTTCAACGAGACCGCGGAGTCAACGTGCCGGGATGCTCAGCGCGGCCCCGGCCCCTGGACGCGGGTCCGGGTCACGCGCCGGGGCGCCGCGGCCGACAGCGGGTCGGTGATGTCCTCCAGGCCCTTGCCCTCCGCGTCGACGCCGAAGAACCACGCGATGAGCCCGCCCACCAGCATGATCCCCGCACCGACGAAGTACCCCACCGTCAGCGGCCCGCGGTCGGTGCCGTCCCCGATGAGCGCGCCGAACAGCGACGGGGCCGCGACCCCGCCGACGAGCAGCGAGATGGCGAAGAAGTACGAGATCGCCTGCCCGCGCAGCTCCAGGGGGAAGATCTCGCTGACCGTCAGGTACGCCGAGGACGCACCGGCGGAGGCGAAGAAGAAGATGACGCACCAGAAGATCGTGTGCGTGGTCGCCGAGAGCATCCCCGCGTGGAACATCACGGCGCTGATCGCCAGCAGCACCGCGGACAGGCCGTAGGTGCCGAGGATCATCTTGCGGCGCCCGATCGTGTCGAACAGCGGCCCCAGGACCAGCGGCCCGACGAGGTTGCCGACGGCGAACGGGAAGAAGAAGTACCCGGTCGAGCCGGAGCCGACGCCGTAGAAGTGGCTGAGCACCAGCGCGTAGGTGAAGAAGATGGCGTTGTAGAGGAACGCCTGCGTCACCATCATCGAGAACGCCAGGAACGAGCGGGACCGGTACTGGCTCACCATGACCCGGAAGATCTGGCGGTAGCTGACCGAGGCCTGCGGGTGGATCTCCAGCGCCTTCTCCGCCGGGACCGGGTCCAGGTGGCGGCCCCCGGCCTCGATGTCGGCCTCGATCTGGTCGACGGTCGCCTCGGCCTGCTCCTGGTACCCGTGGGTCATCAGCCAGCGGGGGCTCTCGGGGATGTGCCGGCGCAGTCCGATGATCGCCAGCCCGATGACCGGCCCGATGAAGAAGCCGATCCGCCAGCCCCAGTCGATGTCGACGAGGTCCGGGTTGAGCAGGAAGATGCTGGCCCCGGCGCCGATCATCGCCCCGCCCCAGTAGGTGCCGTTGACGGCGATGTCGACGCGGCCGCGGTACTTGGCCGGGATCAGCTCGTCGATGGCGGAGTTGATGGCCGAGTACTCCCCACCGATGCCGAGGCCGGCGACGAAGCGGCAGATCAGCAGGAACCACAGGCTGAACGACAGCCCGGCGACGCCGCTGGCGATCAGGTAGACCGCCAGGGTCAGGATGAAGATCTTCTTGCGGCCGATCCGGTCGGTGATGCGGCCGAAGAACAGGGCGCCGACGACCTCCCCGAGCAGGTAGATCGACCCCATGAGGCCGACGTCGGTCGTCGTGAGGTGCAGCGTGTCACGGTCCTGCAGGACGCTGCCGACGCTGGAGACGATCTGAACCTCCAGACCGTCCAGGACCCAGGACACCCCCAGACCCACGATGATCATCCAGTGGAAGCGGGTCCAGGGCAGCCGGTCCATGCGGGCCGGGACGAGACTGCGGACGACCAGGCGGCCGTCACTGTCGGTGGTGGCGCTCACAGCACCTTCCTTCGTTCGGCGTCGTCGCCGGGGACAGCGGGGGGCGCTCCTGCGGGCCACCGCCCTGCGGCGGAGCGAAGCTACGCCCGCGCGAACCGGTGCGCTCGGCGAACCGTGTCCCGAGGCACCCGAACGGTGCGGGGGGCGGGGCGGCTAACCTCCAGGCACGAGCAGCGATCAGTCAGTCGAGGAGGACGACCGTGACCACCGAGCCGACCACCCAGCAGGATTCGGGTGCGCCCATCAGCCCCGACCCGGCCTTCGCCGCGCAGGCCGTGGCCCAGGCGGACCTGTACGAGCGGGCGGCCGCCGACCGGCTGGGCTTCTGGGCCGAGCAGGCCCGCGAGCACGTCACCTGGGACACCGACTTCACCGACGTCCTGGACTGGTCGAACCCGCCGTTCGCGAAGTGGTTCGTCGGCGGGAGGTTGAACGTGGCGGTGAACTGCGTCGACCGCCACGTCGCGGCCGGCAACGGTGACCGCGTCGCCATCCACTTCGAGGGCGAACCGGGCGACACGCGGACGGTGACGTACGCCGAGCTGCACGAGCAGGTCCAGCGCGCCGCGAACGCCCTGACCGCCCTCGGTGTCCAGGCCGGGGACCGGGTCGCGATCTACCTGCCGATGCTGGTGGAGTCCGTCGTGGCGATGCTCGCCTGCGCCCGCCTCGGGGCGGCGCACTCGGTGGTGTTCGGCGGGTTCTCCGCCGACGCCCTGAACTCGCGCATCAACGACGCCGAGGCCAAGCTCGTCATCACCTGCGACGGGTCCTACCGGCGCGGTAAGCCCACCACCCTCAAACCCGCCGTCGACGCGGCCCTGGCCAAGGGCGCCCCCAGCGTCACCAACGTCCTGGTCGTCCAGCGCAACGGCGAGGCCGTCGACTGGGTCGAGGGCCGCGACGTGTGGTGGCACGAGGCGCTCGAAGCCGCTGCGCCGCAGCACGAAGCGGAGTCCTTCGACGCCGAGAACCCGCTGTTCATCCTCTACACCTCCGGCACCACCGGCAAACCCAAGGGCATCCTGCACACCTCCGGCGGGTACCTCGTCCAGACCGCGTACACGACGAAGAACGTGTTCGACGTGGAACCCGAGCGCGACGTGTACTGGTGCACCGCCGACATCGGCTGGGTCACCGGGCACTCCTACATCGTCTACGGCCCGCTGGCCAACGGCCTGACGCAGGTCGTCTACGAAGGGACCCCGGACACCCCCGACAAGGACCGCTGGTGGTCCATCGTGGAGAAGTACCGCGTCAGCGTCCTGTACACCGCGCCGACGGCGATCCGCACCTGCATGAAGTGGGGCGAGGAGTTCCCCGCCCGCCACGACCTGAGCTCGCTGCGGGTGCTGGGCAGCGTCGGGGAGAACATCAACCCCGAGGCGTGGAACTGGTACCGCCGCGTCATCGGCGCCGGCCGCACCCCCATCGCGGACACCTGGTGGCAGACCGAGACGGGCGCGCAGATGATCGCCCCGCTGCCCGGCGTCACCGCCCTCAAGGCCGGCTCCGCGCAGGTCCCGCTGCCCGGGATCGTGGCCGAGGTCGTCGACGACGCCGGCGAGCCCGTCCCGCACGGCCAGCCCGGCTACCTGGTGCTCACCGAGCCGTGGCCGGCGATGCTGCGCGGCATCTGGGGCGACGAGCAGCGGTTCAAGGACACCTACTGGGCGCGGTTCCCGGGCCGCTACTTCGCCGGCGACGGCGCCAAGCGCGACGACGACGGCGACATCTGGCTGCTGGGCCGCGTCGACGACGTCATGAACGTCTCCGGCCACCGGCTGTCGACCGCCGAGATCGAGTCCGCGCTCGTCTCGCACCCCGACGTGGCCGAGGCCGCGGTCGTGGGCGCCACCGACGAGACGACCGGGCAGGCCGTCGTCGCCTTCGTCATCCTGCGGGGCGGGCACGAGCAGGGGCCGGGCACCGTCGCGGACCTGCGCAACCACGTCGCCGGCCAGATCGGGCCCATCGCCAAGCCCAGGTCGATCATGGTCGTGGCCGAGCTGCCCAAGACCCGCTCGGGCAAGATCATGCGCCGGCTGCTGCGCGACGTGGCCGAGCACCGCCAGCCCGGCGACGTGACGACCCTGACCGACTCCTCGGTCATGGACGCCATCACCGCGGGCATGGGCGCAGCTCTCCAGGACTGACCCGAAACCTCCCCGTCCGGGCCGGGTGCCGGACGGGGAGGTGCGTCAGGCTGGGGGAGTGCGCAACCGCCCCCGTCGCCCGCTCGCCGCAACCGTCGTCGCGACGGGGGTGGTCGCCGCCGGCGCCGCCGTCGTCGGGGCCCCGGAGTGGTTCGGGCTGGCGGGGCAGCGGCCGTTCCTGTGGACCGTCCCGTTCCGCGTCCCCGTCGGGGTCGGGCTGGCGGGGCTGGCCGCCGTCACGGGCCTGACGGGGGTCCGCTGGCGCCGCGCCCTGCCCGCCGCGACGGTCCTCGCCGTCGCCGCGGCCGGCTCGCTCGGTGCCACCGCCGCCCGCGGGGTCTCGGCCGGGGACCTGCCCGTCGCGCGCGCCGGGGACGTGACGTTCCTGGCCGCCAACGTCCTCATGGCCCGGGCCGACCCCGACGCCGTCGCCCGGCTCGCCGTGGACGGCGCCGCCGACGCGGTGTCGCTGCCGGAGTCGACGCAGCCGTACGCCGACGACGTCGCGGCGCGCATCGAGGCCCGCACCGGCACCGGCGTGCAGGTGTTCTACCGCCGCGACCGCGAGGGGGGTTACGGGACCGCGCTGCTCGTCTCGCAGCGGCTGGGGGAGTACCGCGCCACCGGGGAGCTCACCGACGGTCTCAAGGCCGTCGTCACCGCCGAGCCCGTCTCCGGCGACGGCCCCGTGCTCGCCGCCGCGCACACCGCCGCGCCCGTCCCGCAGCTCGTCGGGGACTGGACGCTCGAGGTGCGGGCCGTCGCCGACTGGTGCGCCCGCACCCCCGGGGCGCTGCTCGCCGGAGACCTCAACGCCACCCTCGACCACCCGGGCCTGCACCTGCGGGGGTCCTGCGTCGACGCCGGCGAGCAGACCGGGACGGGGGCCCGCGGGACGTGGCCCGCGAAGTACCCCGCCGTCGTCGGGGCCACCATCGACCACTCCCTGGCCGACGGGAACCGCTGGCGCGCCGTCGGTTCGCGCGTCGCGGCCCTGCCCGGCAGCGACCACCGGGCGCTCCTCGCCCGGTGGCGTCCGGTCGACCGGACGTGATCACGCTGGGCCGAGCGGGGGAACCGGTTCGAAGATCTCCCGATCGGCCCCGCGAGGAGGTTGAGAGCCGTAGTGTCGTCCTGGTCGTCGCTCGTCCCCCCTGTACGAGAGCGACCCCTGCGTCGCCGTCGGTCCCCCCGCCGACGGCGACGCGCTCACCCTGGCGGTGCACGTGCCCGGCGCAACTCCTAGGCTCTGCCCGGCGCCCCGAGTGCGGGAACGCGCGACCGGCCTAGGAGGATCTCGATGACCACCCTGAACGACCGTCCCGTCGGGGCTCCCGAACGCACGATCGGTCAGCTCGTGGCCGACGCGACGAAGGACATGACCGAACTCGTCCGCTACGAGATCGCCCTCGCCAAGGCCGAGATCACCGCCGACGTGAAGAACGGCGCCTTCGGCGGTGCCCTGTTCGCCGTCGCCGGTGTCTTCGGGTTCGTCGCCTTCGTCTTCCTCGGGGTGACCGTCGCCTTCGCCCTGCACGAGGGCGCCGGCTGGGACGTCTGGCTGAGCTTCCTCGTCGTCGCCGCCGCGATGCTCGTCGTCGCCGGCCTGGCCGCCGCGATCGGGTTCGGCCGCATCAAGCAGGTCCGCCCGCCCGAGCGCACCATCCGCACCACCAAGGACAGCATCGCCGCCGTCAAGGCGGCCGCGACCGGCAAGCCCGTCGCCAAGACCATCACCGGCGCCCCGGGCGCGCGCAGCATCGGGCACTGATCAGCACGCCCGCCACGGACGTCTCGGCCGTCCTCGTCGAGGGGCCGTGGCGGCACCGCCTGGTCGCCGCGCACGGCGCGCGGTTCCACATCGCCGAGCTCGGTGAGGGACCGCTCGTCCTGCTGCTGCACGACTTCCCGCAGTTCTGGTGGGCGTGGCGGTCCCAGCTCGTGGCGCTGGCCTCCGCCGGCTACCGCACCGTCGCGATGGACCTGCGGGGGTACGGAGCCTCCGACAAGCCCCCGCGCGGGTACGACACCCCGACGTCGGCGGCCGACGTGGCCGCCGTCGTGCGGGCCCTGGGCGAACGCGACGCCGTCGTCGTGGGCCTGGGGATGGGCGGTCGCACCGCCTGGGCGCTGCCGTCGCTGCACCCCGAGCAGGTCCGCGGCGTCGTCGTCGTCGGTGCCGGGCACCCCCTGCTGACCGGGCACGTCCTGCGCGACCGCCTCGGGCGGGCCACCGGCTTCGACACCACCCGCACCGCCTTCTGGCGGCAGCTGCCCGCCCTGCCCGAACGGTCCCTGCTGACCGGTGACGGCGTCGAGCGCGTCCTGCGGGAGCGCTCCGGCCCGGCCTGGCCGGGCCCCGCGGACGTCGCCCGCTACGCCGAGGCGATCCGCGTCCCGTTCGTCGCCCACTCCGCGCTGGAGTACCACCGCTGGATCGCGCGCTCGGCCGTGCGCGCCGACGGCCGGCGACTCGCCGCGGCCCTGCGCGCGGGCGTCGAGGTCCCCGTCCTGCAGGTGCGGGGGGAGCTGGACCCCACGGTCTCGCGGCGCACCCTGCACGCCGCCGCGGACTACGCGCACGGCCCGCACCGCGTCGAGGAGGTCCCCGGCGTCGGCCACTACGTGCCCGAGGAGGCTCCCGACCACCTCGCCGCCCTCCTCGCGGGGTGGCTCGCCCGCTGGTGATCTCCTTCCCGCCGAAGGCACACCTCGCGCCCCGGAGAGCGCTGTCCTGGGGCGGAAGGTGTGCCTTGCGCGGGAACGACCCCTAGGCCGTGCAGGCGCCCGTGCCCACGGGCGCGGTGGACGAGCCCGCTTCCGCCAGGACCGCGTCGAGCTCGACGGGGGCCAGGACGTAGCCCGTGTCCGGGTCGTCGAGGGACTTGGCGAACACCACGCCCGCGACCCGCCCGTCCTCGGTCAGCAGCGGCCCCCCGGAGTTGCCGGGCTGGACCGTCGCCGCCACCGAGTAGACCTCGCGCACGACGTCGCGGGTGTCGTGGATGTCGCGGCCCTGCGCGCGCAGGAGCTGGCGCACCCGGGCCGGGACGGCCTGGTAGTCACCGTCCAGGGGGAAGCCCACGACGACGGCCGCGTCCCCCGCGACGAGCTCGGGCGCGCGCGGCAGGACCGGCGCCGACAGGCCCGGGACGTCCAGGACGGCCAGGTCGCGGTCGGCGTCGAAGGCGACGACGGTCGCCGCGTACCGCCGCCCCTGCCCACCCGGCTGCACCTCCGGCCGCTCGACGCCCGCCACGACGTGCGCGTTCGTCACCACCCGGGCCGACCCGCCGGAGTCCGCCACGACGAACCCGCTGCCCTCCAGGCCCCGGCGGCAGCTGTCCGCCACGCCCGTGACCTTCACGACGCTCGCCAGGGGCCGCTGCAGGGCCTCGGGGGCGTTCGCGGGCGGCTGCGCCACGGGCGCGATGGGCTCGGGCGTCAGACCCGTGAAGACCCGCGGGAACCCGCTGGCCTGGGCCGCGGACCAGAAGCGGGACAGCAGGTCCCCGGTCGAGGCCGGCACGACGTCGTCGACGGCCGTGACGACCCGCGAGCCCGTCACGGTCTGCGCGATGCGCGGCAACGGCGCCTGCCGGGCCGCCCCCGCGACGACCCACACCACGAGCAGCGTCGCCACCCCGCCCGCGACGGCCCCCAGGAGCGCGTCGAGGAACCGCGCCGGCGCCCAGCGCACGACGGCGCGCACCCGCGCCGCCACCAGGCTCAGCAGCACCCGGCCGAGCACGGCCAGCACGACCGTCCCCACGACCACCGCCAGCGTCCGCTGCAGCCCGGAGTCCCAGCCGGCCACCACCCGGGGCAGGGCCACGACCCCCACGGCCGCCCCACCCACCAGGCCCACGAACCCGGCCGCGCCGACGAGCAGACCCTCCCGGTAGCCGGCGACGACCTGCGCGAGCAGCAGGACGAGCAGCACGACGTCCAGCACGTCCGACGCGCTCACGCACCACCGCCCTCTCGTGCCGCTCCCGCCCGTCCTGCCCACGTCAACGCCTCGGCCAGCGAAAGGGTTGCGGCCCCGGTCCCGGCCGGGGGCAGCAGGCCGCCGAGGTCCAGGACCCGCACGAGGACCTCGGCCGTGAAGCCCCACACGAGCAGCCCCCGCACCGCGAACGCCGGGCCCGTGTACCCGCCGGGCCCGCGCAGGCGGCGCGCGTCGTCGAACAGCTCGGCCAGCGGGACGCGTTCGACGCGCGCCACCTCGTCGGGGTCGACGACCCCCACCGGGCACGGCTCGCGCCAGAACCCGACGACCGGGGTCACCCGGTGCCCGGAGTGGGCCAGCCCCAGCGGCGGCAGCTCGCCCAGGACCTCCACGCCGGAGGCGAGCAGCCCCGTCTCCTCCGCCGCCTCGCGCAGCGCCGTCGCGGCCGCGTCGGCGTCACCGGGGTCCTGACGGCCCCCCGGGAACGCGACCTGCCCCGAGTGCTGGCGCAGCGTCGAGGCCCGCTCGGTGAGCAGGACCTCCGGTCCGGCGGGACCGTCGGCCAGCAGCACGAGGACGGCGGCCGGGCGCGACCGCGCCTGCGGCACCCGGTCCTCGCGCCAGCGCAGGTCGGCCACCGTCACGTCCGGCAGCCGCGCGGCCAGCGGCCGCAGCCACTCCGGAAGGCTCACACGTCCACCGTCATCGGGGCCACCGGCCCCTTGACCAGCGCCGCCGCCTTCACCGGGTCGTTCTCCCCGATCCCGCCCGAGGGGCACAGCCGCAGGACCGGGCACGCCCCGCACGCCGGCCGGCGGCTGTGGCACGTGCGGCGGCCGTGGAAGATCATCCGGTGGTTGAACATCGTCCAGTCCTTGCGCGCGATGAGCTCCGCGAGGTCGGCCTCCACCTTCACCGGGTCCTCGTGCATCGTGAAGCCGAGCCGGCGCGACAACCGCCCCACGTGCGTGTCGACCGTCAGCCCCG
Organism: Kineococcus rhizosphaerae; assembly: GCF_003002055.1. Classification (NCBI taxonomy): domain Bacteria; kingdom Bacillati; phylum Actinomycetota; class Actinomycetes; order Kineosporiales; family Kineosporiaceae; genus Kineococcus; species Kineococcus rhizosphaerae. The sequence continues at coordinate 364,483 of NZ_PVZF01000004.1, read as the reverse complement.
GCACCCCGAACGCGTCCCCGAGCACGACGTTCGCCGTCTTGCGCCCCACCCCGGCCAGCTGCACGAGGTCGCGCTGGCGGGCGGGGACCTCGCCGCCGTGCTCGGCGACGAGCCGGGCCGCCAGCTTCAGCAGGTTGTCGGCCTTGGCGCGGAAGAAGCCCGTCGGCTGGACCAGCCCTTCCAGCTCCGCGCGGTCCGCGGCCGCCAGGTGCGTCGCGTCCGGGTACCGCGCGAACAGCGCCGGGGTGACGAGGTTGACGCGCGCGTCGGTGCACTGCGCCGACAGGACCGTCGCGACGAGCAGCTCGAACGGCGTCGTGAAGTCGAGCTCGCAGTGCGCGTCGGGGTACCGCTCGGCGAGCACCCGGTGGACGCGCCGGGCGCGGCGGGTGCGGGCCAGCTGCGTCTCCACCCAGCGAGCCTACGACCCCGTCCCGACCCGCACGGCGCTGCTCGGGTGAGGGGTTTGCCCCGCCCGGGTGACACCCCGTCAAGCACCCTCCGAGGGGGGCCGACACCGCACTCATGCACCCCCGCGACGCCGACCCTGCCGCCCCGGTCGACCCGCCCCACGACGGGGACCACCTGGAGCCCCTGCTCGAACCGGCCCTCGTCCCCGTGCTGTCGCAGGTCCTCGAGGCCGCCGACGACCTGAGCTGCCGGCAGGTGGTCCGGGTGGAGCTGGCCGAGCTGCCGCTGCCCGCGCTGCGGCGGCGCCGGGCGGTGCTGCAGGAGGAGGTCCGGCGCGTCCAGCACTGGCACCGCCTCGTCCGGGCCCGCCGCGACCTGCTCGTGGCGACGGCCTGCGGTCCCGAGGAGCTGCAGGTGCCCCTGGAGGCGGCCGGCCACGGGGCGCCCCTGGGCACGCTGCTGGACGTGGACGCCCTCACCGTCCACAGCCTCGACCCGGCCCACGGGCTGCGCGGGCTGCTCCTGCTGGACCGCCCGATCCGCGGCGGGGGGCTGCCCGACCAGCTGCAGGAGCTGTCCGGGGCGCTGTCCCGCCTCAGCGGGTACGAGGACGCGCTGCTGGCCGAGCTGGCCGTCGCCACCGACGTCCTCGCCGAACGGTGCCGGACCCTGTTCGGGCCCGCCGCGGGCTGAGAACCCCCTGGTGCGGCAGACTGTTGCCGCGCGCGCCGGTGTGGTGCGCGTCACCGCAGCGCTGGACGCAGGTCACGGGAGGTCGTCGGTGGAGCACGGGGTCGAGCACGGGGTGGACACCGACCGTCCCCTCGAGCGGGTCACCGAGCGTCTGGTGGACCGCCCGGGGGACCGCCCGGGGGACGTGGTGCGCCGGGCGCCGTTGTTCGCGGCCCTCGACGACGAGGCCGCCGCCGAGCTCCTGGAGTCGATGGAGGCCGTCCACCTCGACCGCGGGCAGCAGCTGTTCGGCGAGGGCGAACCCGGTGAACGCGTCTTCGTCGTGCGCACCGGCAAGATCAAGCTCGTCCGCAGCTGGCCCGACGGCCGAGAGAACCTCCTGGCCGTCCTGGGCCCGGGGGAGATGTTCGGCGAGCTGTCCCTGTTCGACCCCGGACCCCGCACCAGCTCGGCCCGCGCGGTCTCCGAGGCCGAGCTGATCGCCCTGGGCCACGACGAGATGATGCGCTGGCTCGCCCGCCGCCCCGAGGTCGCCAAGCACCTCCTGCGGGCCCTGGCCCAGCGCCTGCGCCGCACCAACGTCGCCCTCGCCGACCTCGTCTTCACCGACGTCCCCGGCCGCGTCGCCAAGGCCCTGCTGGACCTCTCGCGCCGCTTCGGGCGGCCCATCGCCGACGGCCTGCTCGTCGCCCACGACCTCACCCAGGAGGAGCTCGCCCAGCTCGTCGGCGCCTCCCGCGAGACCGTCAACAAGGCGCTGGCCGACTTCGCCTCCCGCGGCTGGCTGCGCCTGGAAGCCCGCGCCGTCGTCCTGCACGACGTCGAGCGCCTGGCCAAGCGGGCCCGCTAGCCGTACCCGAGGTGGTGCAGCTGGGCGCGGATCGACTGCGCCGCAGCCCACCTCAGCTTCCCCTCGAGCGGCCCGTGGACGGCCTCGACGACGTCGTCGACGTCGCGGTGGCCGGCCGCCCAGGCCCGCCGCACCTGCTCCAGGCGCGCCAGCCGGTGCTCGCGCTGGGTCCGCAGCGCCGCGTCCGCGTCGGTGCGCACCGGGCCGTGCCCGGGCAGCAGCACCCCGGCGCCCAGCCCCAGGAGCAGGTCCAAGGAGGCCAGGTGGTCGCCGAGGTCGCCGTCGTCGGCGATGACGGTGGAGCCCCGGCCCAGGACGGTGTCGCCCGTCAGCAGCTCGCCGGTGCCCAGCAGCACGCTGAGCGAGTCGGCCGTGTGGCCGGGGGTCGCCAGGACGCGCAGGTCCAGACCCGCGGCGCGGTGCCGGCCGGCCGTGCGCACGACGGGCGCGGGGTGCTCGGCGACGAACGCCGCGAGCCCGCCGACGTGGTCGTGGTGGTGGTGCGTCCCGACGACGAGGGCGACGGGCCGGCCGGCCAGCACCCGTGCGATCGCTGCCCGGTGCACGGCGTCGTCCTCGCCCGGGTCGACGACGACGACGTCGGGGGCGCCGGGCGCGGCCAGCAGCCACGTGTTCGTCCCGTCGAGCGTCATGGGCCCGGCGTTGCCCTGCAGGACGCAGGTGGCCCGGTCCGTGACCGGGCCACCCGTCCAGGGCTCAGGAGCGGACACGCACCGTGATCTCGACCTCGACGGGGGAGTCCAGCGGCAGGACCGCCACCCCCACGGCGCTGCGGGCGTGGACCCCGGCCTCGCCGAAGATCTCCTGCAGCAGGTTCGAGGCCCCGTTGACCACCGCCGGCTGGCCCGTGAACGACGGGTCGCTCGCCACGAAGCCGACGACCTTGACGACGCGCTCGATGGCGTCGACGCCCCCGGCCACGCTCGCGGCCGCGGCGACCGCGTTCAGCGCGCACGTCGCGGCGAGCTGCTGGGCGGTGTCGGGGTCGACCAGGTCGCCCCCGCCCGCGCCGACCTTGCCCGTCACCGCGAGCTCGCCGTCGACGAACGGCAGCTGGCCCGAGGTCAGGACGAGGTCCCCGTCCCGGGTGGCGGGCACGTAGCTCGCCACGGGCGGGACGACGTCGGGCAGCGTCAGGCCCAGCTCGGCCAGGCGCTGCGAGGCCGCGGTCACTGCTTGGGCCGCTTCAGGTAGGCGACGAGGCCGTTGCCGTCGGGACCGGTGACGACTTGCACCAGCTCCCAGCCGTCGCTGCCCCACTGGTCCAGGATCTGCTTCGTCGCGTGGACGATCAGGGGGACGGTGGCGTACTCCCAGGTGGTCATGGGGGAAGTATCGACCGTGGTGCTCACCGCTCCGCAGCGGGAGCGGGCTCAGGTCCGCGACCGGTCCGGTCGCGGACGCCCGCTCCCGCTGCTGCGCGTGCTCAGACGGCGGCGTGCACGTCCGCGTGGACGTCCGCGTCGACCTCCAGCGGGACCGTCGTCCCCGACCCCGTGACCTCACCGGCCGCCGCGCCGAGGGCCGCGTCGCGCGCGGTCTCCAGCAGCCGGCGCCAGGACTGCACGTTCGGGCGGCGCTTGAGCAGCGCGCGGCGCTCCCGCTCGGTCATCCCGCCCCAGACGCCGAACTCGATCCGGCTGTCCAGCGCGTCGGCCAGGCACTCCGTGCGCACGGGGCACCCCCCGCAGATCTGCTTGGCCCGGTTCTGCGCCGACCCCTGCACGAACAGGTCGTCCGCCGTGCTGGCCTTGCAGGCCCCCCGGCTCGCCCACTCCAACGTCCACGCCATCGACGGCCCCTCCCGTCAGAGCCCTCCCCGGCCGGGTGCCCTGGCGGGCACCGGTTCCCCCCGGTTCGAGCAGTCCCTGTGAATTGCTCCGAGTGCCCACGAGCGGGCACTTCGGCAGCGTATGGTCGGCGCAGGGCCTGCCCCAGAGCACCTTGTGACGAACCTGGGTAGTCACTTCGGGCTAGCGCCGACCCGTCCGCCAGGGGCACCACGGTGCGTTTCGGCCCGGTCACGATCCTGCGTGCAGACCGCGGAGGGCGTGTGGAGCTGCCCGAGCTCGGCGCCGCGCGGCTTACCCTGGCCGCATGGCACCTCGCTCCCCGCACGCCCGGCGCCCGGTCTTCCGACTGCTCGCGGCGTTCGCCGCGGTCAGCGCCGCCGGTGGCGTGCTCAGCGCGGGGCTCGTCGTCCCGGCCGTCGCGGCCACCGGCAGCCTGACGAGCGACGGGGTCAACGTCTTCAACGAGCTGCCGGCCGACCTGGGCGACAAGACGCTGTCGGAGGCCTCGACCATCGAGTGGGCCGACGGGACCCCCATGGCGAAGGTCTACGACGAGAACCGGACGGTCATCGCCTACGACCAGATCGCCCCCGTCATGCGCGACGCCATCGTCTCGATCGAGGACGACCGCTTCTACCAGCACGGCGCGGTCGACGTGAAGGGCATCGTCCGGGCCCTGGTGTCCAACGCGGGGGGCGGCAGCACCCAGGGCGCGTCGACGATCACGCAGCAGTTCGTGAAGAACGTCCTCGTCCAGCAGGCCGTCCAGGAGGGCGACTCCCAGGCCGCCGCGAGCGCCGTCGAGGCCAGCGGAGTCGAGGGGTACGCGCGCAAGCTGCGCGAGATGAAGCTCGCCATCGGCGTCGAGAAGGAGATGTCGAAGAACGACATCCTCGCCGGGTACCTGAACGTCTCCTACTACCAGAACAACGTCTACGGCATCGAGGCCGCAGCGCAGTTCTACTTCTCCAAGCCCGCCGCGAACCTGACGCTGCCCGAGGCGGCGCTGCTGGCCGGGATGGTGCAGAACCCCGCGGCGTACAACCCGCTGAAGTACCCCGACGCGGCGGTCAAGCGGCGCAACGTCGTCCTGGGCCGCATGCTGGAACTGGGCAAGATCGACCAGAAGACGCACGACGAGGCCGTCGCCACACCGCTGCAGCTGCAGCAGAACCCGAGCCGGCAGGGCTGCCTGACCGCGGGCACGGCGGCGTACTTCTGCGACTACGTCGTGCACGTCATCGAGTCCGACCCCGCGTTCGGGGCCACGGCCGAGGACCGGCGCAACCTGCTGCGCCGCGGTGGCCTGACGATCAGGACGACGCTGGACCCGACCGTCCAGAACATCGCCCAGGACGCCGTGAACAAGGGCGTCAACCCCGGGCAGGCGGCGCGCGCGGCGGAGTCCGTCGTGCAGCCGGGCACGGGGAACATCCTGGCCATGGCGCAGGACACGACGTACTCCCCGGACGAGGACCAGCCCGGCGTCACGACGCTGAACTACAACGTCAACCAGGCGATGGGCGGGACGATCGGGTTCCAGCAGGGGTCGACGTTCAAGGCCTTCACGCTGGCCACCTGGCTGAAGGCCGGGAAGTCGCTGGACTCCACCGTCGCCGCGCCCAGCAGCGGCAACGACCCGTTCAGCGCGTTCACGGCGTGCGGCAAGAAGCTGCAGGGCGGGCGCTACCCCTACTTCAACGCCGAGGTCGGCAGCGCCGGTGGCGCCATGTCGGTGCGCGACGCGACGCGCAACTCCGTCAACACCGCCTACATGTCGATGGAGAAGCAGCTGGACCTGTGCGACATCGCGGCCACCGCGCAGTCGCTGGGCGTCTACAAGGGGTCCCCGACCCCGCTGGACACCATCGCCTCCAACCCCAAGACGTACGACCTCGACCGGCTGCCGTCGATGACCCTGGGGACGAACCTGGTGACCCCGCTGTCCGTGGCGGGGGCCTACGCGGCCTTCGCCGCCGAGGGCAACTTCTGCAAGCCGACCGCCATCACGTCGGTGGTCGACACCGACGGCAAGCCGCTGCAGATCCCGTCGGCCGACTGCAAGCAGGTCCTCGACGTCAACGTCGCGCGCAACGTCACCGAGGCGCTGCGCGGCGGGTGGACGAGCGGGACCGCGGCCGGCGTCGGCAAGGCCCAGCTGAAGGGCCGGCAGGTCGCCAGCAAGACGGGGACGACGAACGGCAGCCAGAACGTGTGGTTCGCGGCCTACACCCCGCAGCTCGCCTCGGCGGTGTGGGTCGGTCACCACACCGGCTACCGCACCCTGAACGGGGAGAAGATCAACGGCCGCCGCGTCGGCCGGGTGTTCGGCGCGACGATCCCCGGCCCGATCTGGGCGAACACCATCGGACCGGCCTCGGACGCGCTGAACCTGCCGAAGGCCACCTTCACCGACGGCACCAACACCGGTCTGAAGACGACGACGGCCGACGGCCGGATCAGGGTGCCGAGCGTCGTCGGGCGCAGCGTCTCCTCGGCCAAGGCGACGCTGCAGGCGGCCGGGTTCTCCGTCAAGGTCGGTGGCTCGGTGCAGTCCTCGTCCGTGCCCAAGGGGCTGGTCGCCAGCCAGAGCGCCCGCTCGGCCGCCGCCGGCGCCACCATCACGATCTCGACGAGCTCGGGGCCGCCGCCGGTCAAGACGCCGACGCCGGACCCGACGCAGCCGAGCCAGGCTCCGGACCCCCAGCAGCCGCCGCAGCAGGACCAGCCGCAGCAGCCGACGCAGCAGACCCCCGGAGCGTCGGGGACCTGAGCGGGGACCGGGCGGGGCCGGGAGGGTCTCGGTAGGGTCGTTGCCCACACCCGGTGCCGACCCGAGGAGCCTGCCGTGGACACCGCCCTGGTCGACGACGTCGTGGTGCTGCTCCTGGACCCGGAGTCCGGGCGGCCCCTGACGGACGCCACCCGCCTGCGGGCGGTCGTGGGCGGCAGCGTCCTGCTCGACCTGGCGCTGCGGGGTCGGCTCGTGGCCGAACCCACGCGCTGGGGTCAGGACAAGGTCGAGGTGACGGACGCCTCGCCGACCGGGGACGACGTCCTCGACCACGCCCTGCAGCGCCTCGGGACCCGGCGCTGGGCGGCGGCGTCGGCCGTCACCCGCGTCGTGGACCAGCGGGTGGGCCGGCAGGTGCGCGACCGGCTGGCCGGGCGGGGGGCGCTCCGGCACACCCCCGGCGGCGTCCTGCGCCTCGCCCGGGACCACCCCGCGGCGCCGGTGCGCGACCCCCTCGTCGCGGCCCTCTCGGACGCGGTGTCGGGGACCCGTGAGGTCCCGCCGCGGGTGCTCGCGCTCGTCACGCTCGTGCACTCGGTGGGGGCGGTCCCGAAGGTCGTGCCCGGGCTCGCGCTGCCGCGCAAGCAGCTCGCGGCCCGGGTCGCGAAGCTGAGCGCCCTGCTGACCGAGGGGGAGTGGGCCGGCCCGGCGGTGGCCGCCGCCGTGCGGTCGGCCCAGGCCGCCGTCACGGCCGCCGTCACGGCCGGCACCGTCGCGGCCACCACCGCCGCCGGCTGAGCGGGGCGGGCTCAGGCCTGCAGGCGCGCCCGCACCGCCCCCGACAGCCGCTTGCCGTCGGCGCGGCCGGCGACCTTCTCCTTCAGCTGCGACATGACCGCGCCCATGGCGCCCATGCCCGTCAGCCCCTCGCCCGTGGCGACGAGGACGGCTTCGTCGACCAGCTCGGCGAGCTCGTCGTCGGTCAGCGGCGTCGGCAGGTACGTCTCGACGACGCCCAGCTCGTCGCGCTCGCGGGCGGCCTGCTCGGTGCGGCCGGCGCCGTCGTAGGCCTCGGCGGCCTCGCGGCGCTTCTTCGCCTCCCGCTGCAGGACGGTGACGACCTCCTCGTCGGACAGCACGCGCGCGGCCTTGCCGGCGACCTCCTCGGAGCGGACCGCCGTCAGGACCATGCGCAGGGTCGCCGACCGCAGCTCGTCGCGGGCCTTCATCGCGGTCGTCAGGTCGGTCTGCAGGGTGTCCTTGAGGGTGTCGCTCATGCGGCGATCCTCCCACCCCCGTCGAGCGGGTCCCGGGGTGCGCGAGGATGGCCGGATGCCCAGCGTCCTGAAGGCCACCGCCGCCACCGTCGGCCTCACCGCCCTGGCCGGGGCCGCCGGTGTCGGCTACGCCGCCGGGTACGAGGTGCGGGCCTTCACCCTGCGGCACGCGGTCGTCCCGGTGCTGCCGGTCGGCTCCCCGGTCCTGCGGGTCCTGCACCTGTCCGACCTGCACCTCGTCCCCCGCCAGCACCGCAAGCGCGCGTGGGTCTCGGCGCTGGCCGACCTCGAACCGGACCTGGTCGTCACCACGGGGGACAACCTCGCCGCGCAGGACGCCGTGCCCGCCGTCCTGGAGACCTACGCGGGGCTGCTGGAGCGCCCCGGGGTCTTCGTCCTGGGCTCCAACGACTACTGGGCGCCGAAGCCGCGCAACTGGTCGAAGTACCTGCAGGGGCCGTCGCAGGTCAAGGCCGGGGAGAAGGCCGTCCGGCTGCCCACCGAGGACCTCGTCCGCGGGTTCACCGACGCCGGCTGGGTCGACCTCGACAACGTCCGGACCCGGCTGCGGGTGGGTGGCCTCGACCTGGAGCTGGTGGGCGTCGACGACCCCCACCTGCGCTACGACCGCTACCCCGACGTCGCCGGGCCGGCCGCGCCCGACGCCGACCTCACCGTGGGCGTCACCCACGCCCCCTACCGCCGGACGCTGGACGCCATGACGGCCGACGGCGCGGGGCTGCTCCTGGCCGGGCACACCCACGGCGGTCAGCTGTGCGTGCCGGGCGTCGGCGCGCTCGTGACCAACTGCGACCTGCCGCGCGCCCAGGCGTCCGGGCTCTCGCGGTGGTCGGCCGCCGGCCACCGGGGGAGTCGGGACGCCTGGTTGCACGTCTCGGCGGGGCTGGGGACCTCGCCGTACGCGCCGCTGCGGTTCGCCTGCCGGCCGGAGGCGACGCTGCTGGAACTCGTACCGGTGCGCTGAACGGGGTCCCCGGTGAGAACGTGGTTCGGAGCACGGCCCGGCGTGGGCTACTCTTGGCGAGGCCGTTCGCGCGGCTGAGCAGTATCGGGGTGTGGCGCAGCTTGGTAGCGCGCCTCGTTCGGGACGAGGAGGCCGCAGGTTCAAATCCTGTCACCCCGACTCGCACGAAGGGCCCGGTCCACTGGACCGGGCCCTTCGTCGTTCCCGGTCGCCCCCGCCCGGCGCGCGGCCCCCGCCGCGCACCGCCAGGATCGGGGCGTGCTCCCCCCACCGGCGGACCCGCGGTCCGCTCCCGACCTCACCGGCCCGGTGATGATGCACCAGCACTGGGACGACCTCGCGTTCCTGCACTGGGAGGCCGACCCCGCCCAGGTCGCTGCCCACCTGCCGCCGGGGACCCGCCCCGACCTGTTCGAGGGCCGGGCGTACGTGGGCCTCATCCCCTTCACGCTGCGCGGGGCCGGACCCGGCCGCCGCGGGCCCGCCGTCCCGTACGTCGGGACCTTCCTCGAGACCAACGTGCGGATGTACTCCGTCGACGACGAGGGCCGGCACGGCGTGGTCTTCGCCAGCCTCGACACGTCCCGGCTGCTCGCCGTCCTCGGCGCCCAGGCGCTGTTCGGGCTGCCGTACCGCTGGTCGGCGATGACCCGCGCCGTGCGCACCCGCGGCGGCGCGCGCGAGCTCGGGTGGACGTGCCGGACGCGGGCGGGGGTCCGCAGCCGGGTCGCCGTCCGCGAGGGCGAACCGTTCGAGGACGACCTCGGGGTCTTCCTCACCGCCCGGTTCGGGCTGCACGTCGCGCACCTGGGCCGCACGCGCTGGGTCCCCAACGAGCACGAACCCTGGCCGCTGCGCCGGGCCGAGGTCCTCGACCTCGACGACGGGCTCGTCGCGGCGGCGGGGTTCGACGTGCAGGGGCCGCCGGACCACGTGGCGTTCGCGCGGCGGGTGACGACGCGGTTCGCCGTCCCCCGCCGGATCGGCGGGGAACTGCAGTCCCCGGCCGGCCGTTGACCACCGCGTAGCGTCCCCGAAACCGTCCCCGACCCCGGAGAGGACCGCCGCCGCCGATGCGCGACGACGATCGCCCTTCAAGTACCGCCCCGCGCACGTCCGACCACGGTGAGGTGGTCCCGTGACGGACGTGCTCGCCCTGCTCCTCGGCGTCGTCGTGGTGTTCGTCATCACCGTCGCCACGGGCTACTTCGTGGCCCAGGAGTTCGCCTACATGTCGGTCGACCGCTCGGGCCTGGGGGCCCGGGCCTCGGCCGGTGACACCGGGGCCGAGCGCGCCCTCGCGGTCACCCGGCGGACCTCGTTCATGCTGTCCGGCGCCCAGCTGGGCATCACGGTCACCGGCCTGCTCGTCGGGTACGTCGCCGAACCCCTCATCGGGGAGTCCCTCGGCTCGCTGCTCGGCGGGGTCGGGATCCCCACCGCGGTCAGCGTCGGGATCGGCGCCGTCGTGGCGCTGGTGCTCTCGACGTTCGTCCAGATGCTCTTCGGCGAGCTGTTCCCGAAGAACCTGGCCATCGCGACCCCCGAACCGCTGGCGATCCGGCTGAGCCGTTCGACGCTGGTCTACCTGCGGCTGTTCGGCTGGCTGATCTGGTTCTTCGACCAGGCCTCGAACGCGCTGCTGCGCGCGCTGCGGATCGAACCCGTCCACGACGTCGAGCACGCCGCGACGGCCAAGGACCTCGAGGCGATCGTCGAGGAGTCCCGCGAGAGCGGGGACCTGCCGCCGGACCTGGCCGTGCTGCTGGACCGCATCCTCGACTTCCCCCAGCGCGACGTCGAGCACGCCATGGTGCCGCGCTCGCGCGTCGACACCGTCGAGGAGTCGGCCGACCTCGGTCTGGTGCGCGCGCTCATGGCCGTCGGCCACTCCCGGTACCCGGTGGTCGCGACGGGCTCGGGCGACGTCCTGGGCGTGGTGCACCTCGCAGACCTGCTGGCCACCGCCGAACCGGACACCGCGCACGTCACCCGCACGATGCGCCCGCCGCTGGTCGTGTCGACGTACACGCCGCTGCCGGACCTGTTGCGGCAGCTGGCCGAGACGAAGAACCAGCTGGCCTGCGTCGTCGACGAGCACGGCGGTTTCACGGGCGTCGTCACCGTGGAGGACCTCGCCGAGGAACTCGTCGGGGAGATCACCGACGAGCACGACGACGAGAACCCCACGTACATCCCCGTGGAGGGCGACGACGTGTGGGAGATGTCGGGCGAGGTGCACGTCGACGAGGTCGAGCGCGCCCTCGGGGTGGACCTGCCGCACGGCGACTACGAGACGGTCGCCGGGCTGGTCATCGCCGCCCACGGCGGGCTGCCCGGCCCGGGCACCGAACTGCACCTGGACCTGCCGGCGGAGTTCGACGAACCCGCCCGCACCCTGACCGTGCGGGTGCTGGCCGTCGACCGGCACGTGCCCGCCCGGGTGCGGCTGGAACTGAGCGCACCGGAGGTGGGCGATGAGTGACGACCCGTTCGTGGTGGTCCCCGTGACCGCCCTGATCGTCACGCTGAGCGCGTTCTTCGTGGCCGTCGAGTTCGCCCTGCTGGGCGCCAAGCGGCACCGGCTGGAGGAGGCGGCGGGCACCTACGCCGGGCGCGCCGCCCTGCGCAGCTCGCACGAGCTGACCGTCCTGCTCGCGGGCTCGCAGCTGGGGATCACGGCGTGCGTCCTCGCGCTGGGCGCCATCTCGAAACCGGCCGTCCACCACTGGCTGACCCCCGGTCTGGAGGCGCTGGGCGTGCCGGCGGCCGCGGCCGACGTCGCCGGTTTCGTGCTGGCCCTGTTCGTCGTCACGTTCGTCCACCTCGTGGTGGGGGAGATGGCGCCGAAGTCCTGGGCCATCGCGCACCCGGAACGTTCCGCGCTGCTGCTCTCGGTGCCCATGCGGGCCTTCACGTGGGTGTTCCGGCCCGTGCTGCGGCTGCTGAACTCCGCGGCGAACTCCCTGGTCCGCGCGGTGGGGGCCGAACCGACCGAGGAGGTCGTCGTCGGGCACAGCCCCGAGTCGCTGCGGCACCTGGTGGAGCACTCCACGAACGTCGGCGCGCTCGACGCGGGGTTCTCGGCGCAGCTGTCGGGGGCCCTGGACCTGCAGCGCATGACGGTCCGCGACCTCCTGCGCCCAGGCAACGTCCCGGCGTCGGTGCCGGCCGGCGCGTCCGTGGCGGACGTGCAGGACCTGGCCCGCCGCACCGGCCACCTGCGGATCCTCGTCGGTGACCCGGGGCGGATCACCGGTGTCGTGCACGTGCGCGACACGCTGACCGAACCCGTCGAGGCCCCCGCCGGACCGTTCGTGCGGCCGGTGTTCACGCTCGAGGCGGGCACGACGCTGCACGTGGCGCTGACGCGGATGCGGGAGACGAGCAACCACCTGGCCCTCGTGACCGACGGTCCGCGGGTGGAGGGGGTCGTGACGCTGTCCGACGTGCTGCGGCGGTTGTTCCCCACCCCGACGGCCGTCTGAGGCGGGTGGCACGATCGGTGGGGTGAGCGACGCTGAAACCCCCGCCGAGGTCCCCGTCTGGGAGAGGCGGTTCCGCGCCGGCCGGATCGGCCTGCCCGAGTGGGCCGAGGACGCCCCCGACCGGTGCGTCGTGGAGGCCACCGTCGCGGGCGTCCTGGAGGTGCACTCCTGGGACGCCTCGACGGGGGAGCTGCACCGGCTGACCGACCGGCCCGAGGGGACCTCGAGCGCGACGATCGACCCCGCGGGGCGGTTCGTGTGGTGGTTCGACGACACCGCGGGCGACGAGCACGGCGTCTGGCGGCGCCAGCCGTTCGGCTCGGCCCCCGGGGTCGGCGTCGAGGACCCGCTCGGGCTGCCGGCCGCCTACCCGGCGGGGCTGGCGCTGGGCCGCAGCGGCGTCGTGGTCGTCGGGTCGCAGGACGACGACTACGGCACCCGCATCGACGTCGTCTCCGCCGGGGTCCCCGACGGGGTCTCGCGCCGGTTGTACGAGCACCGCGAGGACGCCTGGGCGGGGGACCTGTCCCCGGACGAGCAGTGGGTCGCGATCGCGCACTCCGAGCACGGCGACTCCCGCCACCCGGACCTGCGGGTGCTGGCGCTGGCCGACGGGTCCACGGTCGCGGAACTGTCCGACGGCCCCGGCAAGGGGGTGTCGCCGGCGGGTTTCTCCCCCGTGCGCGGTGACGCCCGGCTGCTCGTGGAGCACGAGCGCGCCGGCCGTCCCGAGCTGCTCGTGCTGGACCTGCTGACCGGCCGCGAGGTCCAGATCGTCCTCGGGGTGCCGGGGGAGGTCGCGGGCGCGGAGTGGACCCGGGACGCGACGGGCCTGGTCGTCCTGGTCGACCACGAGGCCCGGACCCTGGCCTACCGCGTGGACCTGGGAACCGGTGTGGTGCAGCAGGTCGGGCCGACGACGGGGACGGTCTCCGGGGCCACGGCCCGGCCCGACGGGGACGTGTGGACGACGTGGTCGTCCTCGGCCCAGCCCTCGACGGTGCGCCGCCTCGACGGGACCGTCCTGCTGCGCGCGCCGGGCGAGGCGGCCCCGCCGTCGGTCGACGTGCAGGACGTGTGGGTCGACGGTCCCGGCGGCCGCGTCCACGCGCTGCTGCGCACGCCCGCCGGGTCCACGGGTCCGTGGCCGACGGTCGTGGAGGTCCACGGCGGCCCGACCGCCCACGACACCGACGCGTTCCGCCCGTACTGCGCGGCGTGGGTGGACGAGGGGTTCGCCGTCGTGCAGGTGAACTACCGCGGGTCGACGGGGTACGGGTCGGCGTGGCGGGACGCCCTGGAGGCCCGGGTGGGGCACGTCGAGCTGGAGGACGTCGCCGCGGTCGCCGACCACCTCGTCGCGCAGGGGGTCGCGGACCCGTCGCGGCTGGTGCTCGCGGGGGCGTCCTGGGGCGGGTTCCTCACGCTGCTGGGCGTGGGCACGCAGCCGCAGCGCTGGGCCGTGGGCCTGGCGGGGGTGCCCGTCGCCGACTACGTCGCGGCCTACGAGGACGAGATGGAGGGGCTGAAGGCGTTCGACCGGTCCCTGTTCGGCGGGTCCCCGGAGCAGGTGCCGGACAAGTACGCCGACTCCTCCCCGATCACCTACGTCGACGCCGTCACCGCGCCCGTGCTGGTCCTGGCCGGCCGCAACGACCCGCGCTGCCCGATCCGGCAGATCGACAACTACCTGGAGCGGCTCGCGGCGCGGGGGGCGGTGCACGAGGTGTACCGCTACGACGCCGGGCACGGCTCGCTGCTCGACGACGAACGCGTGCGGCAGATGCGGGTGGAACTCGACTTCGTGCGCCGGCACCTCCCCTGACCCCTCCCCGCGATCAAGGAATCGCCCACCGCGATCAAGGAATGCCGGAGAATCGCTGGGAAGCCGCGTCCTCGATCGCGGTGGACGATTCCTCGACCGCCGGGGTCAGGGGCGGTGGCGCAGCCCGTCGAGCAGCAGGTCCACGACGCGCTCGGTGTAGTCCTGATCCGGCGTGGACAGCCGGGACAGCGTGGCGAGCAGTTCGTCCGCCGTCAGCGGGCGGCGGATCTCCCCGGCCGCTTCGGCGGCCTCCAGCAGCGCCTCGAGGGCGGGTTCGAACCTCGAGGAGAAGTACGCGGGGAGGGGTTCGAAGGCGGGGTCGCCGGAGTGCAGGGCCGCGGCGAGCCCGCGCTTGGCGGCGACGAAGCCGGTGAAGCGCAGGAGCCAGAGCCGCAGCGCCTCGAACGGTGGGTGCTGCGCGGCCAGCAGGGGCGCTTGCTCGGCGCACGCGTCGACCTCGTGGCGGAACACGGCCGTGACGAGGTCGGAGCGCTGGGGGAAGTGGCGGTAGACGGTGCCGACGCCGACGCCGGCCTTCGCCGCGATCTCGCGCACGGGGGCGTCGACCCCGGAGACGGCGAAGACGTCGCGGGCGGCGACGAGCAGGGCGTCGAGGTTGCGCTGCGCGTCGGCGCGCACCTTGCGTTCAGCCATCGGGCGGGACCCCCCTTGCGTAACCGGAACAACGTTCCGTACAGTTCCGGAAGAACGTTCCGCTTCATCGTCTCACGGAGGACCCCCATGCAGCACCGCAGCCTCGGCCGCACCGGCATCCAGGTCAGCCCCTTCGCGCTCGGCGCGATGATGTTCGGCCCGATGGGCAACGGCGACGTCGAAGACTCCGTCAAGATCATCCACCGCGCCCTCGACGCCGGGATCAACCTCGTCGACACCGCCGACGCCTACTCCCAGGGCGCCTCGGAGGAGATCGTCGGTCAGGCGCTCGCGGGCCGCCGCGACGACGTCGTCCTCGCCACCAAGTTCCACCTGCCCATGGGCGAGGACCCCAATCGCCGCGGGAACTCCCGGCGCTGGATCGTCCGCGCCCTCGAGGACTCGCTGCGCCGCCTCGGCACCGACCACGTCGACCTCTACCAGGTGCACCGCCCCGACCCGGACACCGACGTCGAGGAGACGCTGTCCGCGCTGACCGACCTCGTGCGCGCCGGCAAGGTCCGCGCGATCGGCACGTCCAGCTTCCCCGCCTCCGAGATCGTCGAGGCCCAGTGGGTCTCCGAGCGCCGCGGGCTGGAACGGTTCCGCACCGAGCAGCCCACGTACTCGATCCTCAACCGCGGCATCGAGAACGAGGTCCTGCCCGTCGCGCAGCGGTACGGCATGGGCACCCTCGTCTACTCCCCGCTGTCCGGCGGGATGCTCACCGGCCGCTACCGCAAGGGCGCCCCCGTCGACTCGATGCGCGCCAACCGGTTCCGCTACTTCTCCGACGAACGCCGCCTCGACGTCGTCGAGGAGCTCGTCGCCCTGGCCGACGAGGTCGGCGTCAAGCTCACCCACCTCGCGCTCGCCTTCGTCGTCGCCCACCCCGGCGTCACGTCCGCGATCCTCGGCCCGCGCACGATGGAGCAGCTCGACGACCTGCTCGCCGGCGCCGACGTCGTCCTCGACGACGCCGTCCTGGACCGGATCGACGCGATCGTGCCGCCCGGCGAGGACGTCGGGCTGCTCGACATGCAGTACCGCACGCCTCCGATCGGGGACGCGGCCCTGCGCCGGCGGCCGGCGACGACCCGTGCGGCCGCCTGAGGGAATCGGCACGTTGCCTCCCCGGGCCCTGTGATCGAGACCGGGGAGGCAACGTGCCGAAACCCCCGCGGTCAGCCGAGGAACGTCAGGTCCAGCAGGGCGAGGTTCAGGGCCACGACGAGCGTGACCGCGACCGTCGCGAGGACCTTCGTGACGGGCCGGTTCACGTGCTCGCCCATGAGGTCGCGGGCGCTGGTGAGCCGCACGAGCGGGATCAGCGCGAACGGGATCCCGAAGCTCAGCACGACCTGCGAGACGACGAGCGCGCGCGTCGGGTCCACGCCGAACCCCAGGCACACCAGCGCGGGGATCAGCGTGACGACCCGGCGCACGAGCAGGGGCACGTCGACGTGCAGCAGCCCCTGCATGATCACGGCGCCCGCGTAGGCGCCCACGGACGTCGAGGCCAGCCCGGAGGCCAGCAGGCCGATCGCGAAGACGAGGGCGACCCCCGCGCCGAGGTGGGTCGCGACGGCCGCGTGGGCGCCCTCGAGGGTGTCGGTGCCCGGGACGCCGCGCAGGGCCGACGCGGCCAGCAGCAGCATCGAGATGTTCACCAGGCCCGCGACGACCAGGGCCGCGACGACGTCGACGCGCGTCGCCCCCAGCACCCGCCGCCGGTCGGCGGGTGCGACCGTCCCGTGGTGGTCGCGCGCGACGGCGGAGTGCAGGTAGACCGCGTGCGGCATGACCGTCGCGCCGAGCATGCTCGCGGCCAGCAGCACCGTCTCGGCCCCGGCGAAGCGCGGCACCAGACCGGCGGCGGCCTCGGCGGCGTTCGGCGGGGCGAGCACTACCCCGGTGACGAACCCGACGACGATGATCAGCAGGAACCCGACGATGACGGCCTCGAACCGGCGCACGCCGTTGCGGCCGTGCAGGGCCAGCAGGCCGATCGAGACCGCGCCCGTGACGATCCCGCCCACGAGCAGGGGGGTCCCGAACAGCAGGTTGAGCGCGACCGCGCCCCCGATGACCTCGGCCAGGTCGGTGGCGACGGCCACGAGCTCGGCCTGCGCCCAGAACGCCAGCCTCGCCCGCCGCCCCAACCGGTCGCGCAGGAGTTCGGGCAGGGTGCGGCCGGTGACGACGGCCAGCTTGGCCGACAGGTACTGCACGAGGACGGCCATGGCGTTGGCGACGACGAGGACCCACAGCAGCAGGTACCCGTACCCCGCACCCGCGGTGAGGTTCGCGGCGACGTTGCCGGGGTCGACGTAGGCGATGGCCGCGACGAACGCGGGGCCGAGCAGGCGCAGCAGACCGCGCTCGGGGCGGGCGGGCGCGGCGGGGCGGGCGTCCGTCGTCATGAGGACATCATGCACGAAAGTTCGGCGCACCGAACTCTCTTCTTCCTCGTCGCCCCACTCATCTCCGCGATCAAGGACTGCCGCGCGGTGATCAAGGACTGCGGCGACGGTCACCGTCGGCACTTCCTTGATCGCGGTGACCCGGTCCTTGATCGCGGTGACCCGGTCCTTGATCGCGGTGACCCGGTCCTTGATCGCGGTGACCCGGTCCTTGATCGCGGGGTCAGGGGAGGGACTTGGCGTAGCAGACCGACAACGGGCTGTCCGCCCACGGCCCGAAGTTCTCGGCGAGGCGCTCGTAGCCCAGCGCCTCGTACAGCGCCATCGCCTCCGGCTGCAGCGTCCCCGTCTCCAACCGGACCCGGCGGGCTCCGGCGGCGCGCGCCTCGGCCTCGAAGCGGGCGACGAGGGCGCGGGCGGCGCCCCGGCCGCGGGCCTGCGGGCGCACGAACACCCGCTTCATCTCGACCGTCGCGTCCCACCCGGGCTCGTCGACGTCGACGCGGGCGATGCACCCGGCCGGTGCGCCGTCGAGGTACGCGACGTGGCAGACGGCCTCGGGGGCCAGCGGGTACTCGACGTCCGGTTCGCCGGGGGTGCGGTAGCGGACGTTCAGCTCGGCGACCGCAGCCT
The DNA here is from genome assembly GCF_003002055.1 of Kineococcus rhizosphaerae. Lineage (NCBI taxonomy): Bacteria > Bacillati > Actinomycetota > Actinomycetes > Kineosporiales > Kineosporiaceae > Kineococcus > Kineococcus rhizosphaerae. Next base: position 346,696 of record NZ_PVZF01000004.1, on the reverse strand, counting down.
CGATCAGGGTGTCGAGGTCGGGGTCGCCGAGCGGGCGGGGGTGGATCTGCAGGCTCACCCCTCCACGGTGGCACCCACCCGGCGGCGCCGCTGCGAGGGCAGGGCGGGCACCCGGGGGTCGATGGGCGCGCGGCCGTTCTTGTCGACGCGGGTGGCCTCGACGAGGATCAGCAGCCCGAGCAGGGCCAGGACGAGCGCGACGAGCGCGGTCGAGGCGTAGCCGAACCCGGCGTCGATCGCGACGCCGCCGAGGAAGGCGCCCATGGCGTTGCCGACGTTGAAGGCGGCCTGCATCGCGGCCGAGGCCATCGACGCGCCCCCGCCCGCGGCGAGGATCCCGCGGGTCTGGATCGGCGCCGACATGACGAACCCGATGAACGCGAAGAGGAACACGCCCGCCGCGGCGGCGATCTTGTTCCCCGAGAACAGGAACAGGCCCCCGAAGACGACCACCTGCCCGACGAACCCGGCCGCCAGCGTCCGGTAGGGCCGCCAGTCGGCCAGCCGGCCGCCGACGAGGTTGCCCAGCGTCGCGCCCAGGCCGAACAGGACGAGCACCCAGCTGACCGAGCTCTCGGCGAACCCGGCGACGTCGGTCAGCAGCGGCGAGACGTAGCTGACGACCGTGAACATGCTGGCGAAGCCGACCGTCGTGATGAGCAGCGTCCACCAGACCTGCCGGCGGCGGAACGCGGCGAACTCCGAGCGCAGCGTGCCCGAGCGGGTCTCGACCTCGGGGACCATCGCCAGGATCGCGGCGACCGTCAGCAGGCCGATGACCCCGACGAGGGAGAACGTGAGGCGCCAGCCGAGCTGCTGCCCGACGTAGGTCCCGACCGGGACGCCGACGACGTTCGCGACGGTCAGCCCGGTGAAGACCAGCGCGAGCGCCTGCCCCTGCCGTCCGGGCGGGGCGATCTTGCGGGCCACGACGGCCGAGGCGCCGAAGAACGCGCCGTGCGACAGGCCCGACAGGAACCGGGCGCCGATGAGCAGGTGGAAGGTCGGGGCGAGCGCCGTCGCGACGTGGCCGAGCACGAACAGCCCCATGAGGCCCGCGAGGACCTTCTTGCGGGGCAGGGAGTGCGTCAGGGCCGTCAGCGTGGGGGCACCCACGACGACCCCGAGGGCGTAGGCCGAGACCAGCCAGCCGGCGGAGGCGATGGAGACGCCGAAGGTGGCGGCCATCTGCGGCAGCAGGCCCATGGCGACGAACTCGGTGGTTCCGATGCCGAAGGCGCCGATGGCGAGGGCCAGGAGGGCGAGGGGCACGAGCGGTTCCTTCTCGGGGCGAGGGGGCAGGGTCTTCGATCAGCGCTCCGTCGGCCTGTCGACACCCCGATCATCGCCGTCGGCGCCGCCGATGTTCCAGCCGATCGGGACCGGGCCTCGAAATCGCTGTCGCGCACGGCGTCCCGGGCGTGGCGGCAACACCTCACGAAGACCTCAGGCGAGCGCGGCCCGGTCCCGTGGCGCACGGCCCTGACAGACTGCCGCCGTGACGACACCGTGGTCCTCCCAGGAGTTCTCCTTCGACGGTCCCGGCGGCTACGGCGACCACGACGTGCGGGTCACCTTCACGCACGGCTCGGGCCGCGTCGTGCGCCGCCCCGCCTTCTGGGACGGGGGCACCACGTGGCGGGTCCGCTTCGCCTCCCCGGGGCTGACGGGGCCGTGGTCGTGGTCGGTCGAGGGCGCCACCGGGGGCGGGACGTTCGTCGTCGACGCCGGGGCCGGGGAGGGGGTCTTCGCCGAGCACGGGTTCTGGCGGCTGCAGGGCCGTCACCTCGTGCACGCCGACGGGACCCCCGCGTTCCTCGTCGCGGACACCCCGTGGGCGCTGCCGTGGCGGGCCACCGTGGACCAGGTCGAGGTCTACGCCGCCGACCGCGCCGCGAAGGGGTTCAACGCGGTCCTGCTGATGAGCGTCCAGCCCGACATGGACGCGCGCGGACCCGAGGACCGGTCCCTCGACGAGGGTTTCGGCGTCGCCTTCGACGACCTGCCCGAGGGCAGGCTCACGCGGCTGCGTCCCGACTACTTCCAGCACCTCGACGCCCTCGTCGAGGTGCTGGTGCGCCACGGGCTGGTGCCCGTGTGGCAGCCCGTCTTCCAGGGGTTCGGCTGGAAGGGGCTGCGCGCGGCCGGGGCGGTCGTCCCGCCGGAGGAGTACGCGCGGTACTGCCGCTACCTCGTGGCCCGCTACGGTGCCCACCCCGCGGTGTGGCTCGTGGGGGCCGACCGGTCCGGCGACGAACCGCAGGTCCTGGCCGGTGGCCTGGAGGTCCACGCGAGCGACGACTACGCCCACCCCACGGGCCTGCACTACAGCCCCTTCGCGAGCGGCGCCGAGCACCAGGACGCCGACTGGCTCGACTTCCAGTGGTGCCAGACCGGTCACCTCGGCGACCACGTGCCCGAACGCGTCGCGCACCTGTACCGCAACCTGCCGGAGAAGGCCGTCGCCAACGGGGAACCGTCCTACGAGAACACCCGGCGGACGGGGTTCGCGGGCGGCTGGTGGCAGGGCCACGAGGCGTGGACCAACTTCTGCGCGGGCGCCACGATGGGCGTCGTGTACGGGGCGGGCAGCCTGTGGCAGTGGCAGCTGCACCCCGACGAACGGGGCCAGTCGCCGTGGTTCTCCGCGCCCGGGGCGGGCTGGCGCGAGGCGCTGGAGTTCGAGGGGTCCCGCTACCCGGGGGTGCTGAACCGGGTGCTGCACGGCCTGCCGTTCACGGGGGCGCGGCCCGACTGGTCCCGCACGGCCAACCCCCGCAACGTGTTCGTGCCCGGCACGTTCCTCCTGTCGTACTGCCACGACGGCGGGGACCTGCGGCTCTTCCAGCCCGAGGGGGTCCCCCGCACCTACCGGGTCGTCGACCCGCGCACCGGGGAGGTCCTGCAGCGCGGGGAGCTCGGCGCGGACCACACCGTCCGCGACCCCGGCGGCGCCCCGCGCGTCGTCGTGTTCTGCGACGACGTCACGGGCTCCGCGATCGCCTGACCCGGGAGCGGGAAACGCCTCAGAGTTCGCGGACCCGCCCGTCCTCGACGACCAGCCGCCGCGTCACCTCGACGGCCTCCAGCAACCGCCGGTCGTGGCTGACCAGCAGCAGCGTCCCGTCGTAGCTCGCGAGCGCCTCCTCGAGCTGCTCGATCGCGGGCAGGTCGAGGTGGTTGGTCGGTTCGTCGAGCACGAGCAGGTTCACCCCGCGCGCCTGCAGCAGCGCCAGGGCCGCGCGGGTCCGTTCCCCGGGGGACAGGCTCGCCGCGCTGCGGCTCACGTGGTGGGCGCCGAGACCGAACTTCGCCAGCAGGGTCCGCACCTCGGCGTCGGGGGTGTCGGGGACCTCGTCGCCGAACGCGCGGGCCAGCGTCCGGTCGTCGCCGAACGCGCCGCGGGCCTGGTCGATCTCCCCCACCCGCACGCTCGACCCGCCGAGGACGGTGCCGCTGTCGGGGGTCACCCGCCCCAGCAGCAGGTTCAGCAGCGTCGACTTCCCGGCCCCGTTCGGTCCCGTCACCGCGACCCGGTCGCCCGCGTCGATCGACAGCGTCACGGGCCCCAGCGTGAACGACCCGCGGTGCACGACGGCCTCGCGCAGCGTCGCCACGACCGACCCCGAGCGGGGGGCGGCCGCGATCGACATCTGCAGCTTCCACTCCTTGCGGGGTTCCTCGACGACCTCCAGCCGCTCGATCATCCGGTCCGTCTGCTTGGCCTTGGCGGCCTGCTTCTCGCTGCCCTCGCGCATCTTGGCGCGGATGTTCTTGTCGGGGTCGCCCTTGCGGACGGCGTTGCGCACGCCCTGCGCCATCCACCCGCGCTGCATCCGGGCGCGGGCCTCCAGCCCGGACTTCGTCTCGGCGTACTCGTCGTACGCCTCCCGCGCGTGCCGGCGCTGGACGTCGCGCTCGGACAGGAACGCCTCGTACCCGCCGCCGACGACCCGCACGACCTGCTGGGCCAGGTCGAGCTCGACGACGCGGTCGACGGTCCGGGTGAGGAACTCGCGGTCGTGGCTGACGACGACGGCGGGCGAGCGCAGCTCGGTGACGAACCGTTCCAGGCGGGCCAGGCCGTCGAGGTCGAGGTCGTTGGTGGGTTCGTCGAGCAGGAACACGTCGTAGCGCGACAGCAGCAGCGCGGCGAGCCCGGCGCGCGCGGCCTGGCCACCGGACAGCGACGTCATCAGGGCGTCGGGGGAGGGGGTGAACCCGACGTCGGCCAGGGCCTCGTCGCGGCGTTCGTCGAGGTCGGCGCCGCCGAGGTTCAGCCAGCGGTCGAGGGCGTCGGCGTACCGGTCGTCGGCTCCGGCCGCGCCCTCGCCCAGGGCCGTGGCGGCGGCGTCCATCTCCTCCTGCGCGGCGGTGACGCCCGTGCGCCGGCCCAGGAACTGCGCCACCGTCTCCCCGGGCCGGCGGTCCGGTTCCTGCGGCAGGTACCCGACGGTCGCGGTCGGCGGGGACAGGGTGACGGTCCCTGTCTCGGGCCGGTCGAGCCCGGCCAGGAGCTTGAGCAGCGTGGACTTGCCGGCCCCGTTCGCCCCGACGAGACCGACGACGTCCCCGGGGGCGACGACGAGGTCCAGACCGGAGAACAGCGCGCGCGTCCCGTGGGCGGCGCTGAGGTCCTTGGCGACGAGGGTGGCACTCACGGCCCCATTCTCGCCGGTCGTCGCCGCCCCCCAAACCACGGCGATCAAGGACTCCCTCCCCGCGATCAAGGACTCCCTCCCCGCGATCAAGGACTCCCTCCCCGCGATCAAGGACTCCCTCCCCGCGATCAAGGACTCCCTCCCCGCGATCAAGGACTCCCTCCCCGCGATCAAGGACTCCCTCCCCGCGATCAAGGACTCCCTCCCCGCGATCAAGGACTCCACCACCGCGATCGAGGAACCGCGCACCGTCCGTGGCGGCACCCTCCTCGATCGCGGGGAGAAGTTCCTCGATCGCGGGGGGAGGATGCGGGGGTGGAGTCTCCCGGGTACGACCTCGCCGCCCACGCCCGCTCCTTCGGGGCCGCCGCGGGCGAGTACGCCCGCGCCCGCCCCGGGTACCCCGACGACGCGGTCGACTTCCTGGTCGCCGGCGCCCGGCGGGTCCTGGACCTGGGGGCGGGGACGGGGAAGTTCACGGCGTCGCTGGTCGCGCGGGGTCTGGACGTCGTCGCCGTCGAACCGTCGCCGCAGATGCTCGCGGAACTGCGCAGCACGCTCGACGTCGAGGCGCACGAGGGGTCGGCGGAGGCCACGGGGCTGCCGGACGCCTGCGTGGACGCGGTCGTCGTCGCGCAGGCGTGGCACTGGGTCGACCCCGCCCGGGCCGTCCCGGAGGTGGCGCGGGTCCTGCGGCCCGGCGGGACGCTGGGCCTGGTGTGGAACGTGCGGGACGAGTCGGTGCCGTGGGTGGGCCGGGTGTGGGCGATCGCGCAGCAGGGGAGCGAGCACGAGATGCGGTCCAGCGCCGCGAACGTAGGGGCCCCGTTCACCGGCGGCGAGACGTTCACGACGCGGTTCGAGCACGTCACCGACCGGGCCGGGATCCTGGACCTCGTCGCCTCCCGCAGCTACGTCATCGTGCTGGCGGACCACGAGCGGGCGGACCTGCTCGCCGAGGTCGGCCGGGTCCTGGACGAGGAGTTCGCGCCCGGCGAGGAGGTCCGCGTCCCGTACCTCACGCACTGCACCCGCTTCCGGCGGGGGTGAGGGCCGTGCGCAGCTCGTGGTCGCCGGTGGGGGTCCGGGCCTCGAAGAACAGCCGACGTGACCCGTCGGGCAGGTCGAGGACGTCGAGGTAGCGGACGTCGGTGACGGGGGCGTCCGGGACGCGGTGGCCGTCGAGGGTGGCCCAGCCGGTGCGCTCGAACCAGTTCTCCGCCGCGCTGGCCCGTCCGTCGTAGGCGAGGAACCCGTCGACGACGGCGCTGACGCGGGCCCCGCGCGCGTCCCACGTCCCCGGCCGGCCCGTCAGCACCGTCGTCGGCTCGGACCAGGAGGTCCCGTCGGAGCTGGTGCAGGACAGCGTGGACATGCGGTCCTCCTGGCCGGGCTCGGACAGGTCGTGGGCGCAGACCCACAGCCGCCACGAGCCGTCGGCGGCGCGGTGCACGACGGGGTCCTTGAACCCCACGGTCGCGTCCCCGGGCAGGACGGGGACGACGGTGGCCCGGGCCAGGTCCTCCAACCGCGGCGCGCGCAGGAGGCCCACCCACCAGTGCGGGCTGTCCGGGCTCGCGAACCCGGCGAACAGCCACCACCCGTCGTCGTCGCGCACCAGGGCGGGACGTTCCAGCATCGCCGCCCCGGCGACCTCGGGCCCGAACCGCGCGACCTCGCGGACGGTGGCGCCGCCGTCGTCGGAACGGGACAGGACCATCGCGTCGGACCCGGCGCGCTCGCGGTGCGCGAGGACGAGCGAACCGTCGTGGTCGAGCGCCGCCGAGGGCGCACCGGCCCACCGCTGGGCCCCCGTGAGCGGGGCCGGGACGAGGATCGAGGAGGTCGCGGGGATCGTCAGCACCCGTCGAGGGTGGGCCGCCGCAGGGTGCGGGACCAGTGGCAGGACTGTCGTGGGACCCGACGTTCCTGCCACCCTGTCCGCATGCGTCCAGCGCACGTCGTCGCGGCCCTCGTCGGTGAGCGCGTCGCCGCCTTCGAACTCGGGATCGCCGCCCAGGTCTTCGGCCTCGACCGCTCCGACGAGGGGTTCGCCGCCACCGGGTTCCTGCTCTGCGGCCCGCGGCCGGGCTGGACGCGTGCCTGCACGTCGTGCGCCGCGACCGCGGGGCGGCGGTCGCGAACGCGCTGGCCCGGCGCACGGTGACGGCGGCCCACCGTGAGGGCGGGCAGGCGCAGTTCGTCGACCACCCCGTCCCGGCGGCCGGCGACGACCTCGCCGCGGTGCTGGACTGGGCGCGCGGGCACCTCGAGCAGGACCTGCCCGTCGAGGAGCTGGCCCGTCGGGCGCTGCTGTCGCCCCGGACGTTCGCGCGCCGGTTCCGCGCCGCGACGGGCACGACGCCGCACCGGTGGCTGGTGGCCGAGCGGCTGCGCCGGGCCGAGGAGCTGCTCGAGCGCACCGACCTGACGGTCGACGCCGTCGCCCAGCGGTGCGGGATGGGGACCGCGGACGCGCTGCGCCGCCAGTTCACCGCCCGCCGCGGCGTCGGTCCCGCCGCCCACCGCCGCTCGTTCCGCGCCGGCGCCCCGCCCGCTCCCGCCCTGCCCGCTCCCGCGCGAGGCACACCTCGCGCCCGCGAGAGCGCCTCCTGAGGGCTCGAGGTGTGCCTCGCGCGGGAGTCGGGCACGGGGAGTCGGGGCGGGTGAACGCTGGGTGACGACATGCTCGGGACGGGGCGAATGGTCACCGACGACCCTCCCGTGGCGGCAGACTGCCCCCTGGCGCGGGGGCGCCGGACACTGGTCGGACGAGCCGGGGGGCTGTGACGTGACCGTCGTGAAGTGGGAGGACCTCGAGGTCCTCGAGACCGGGCGGGTCAGCGTCCGGGTGCCGCGCAGACCGCTCGCCGCGGCCGCGCTGTCGGTGCTGTGGCCGGGGTTCGGGCACGCGTACCTGGGCCGCACCGCGTCCGCCGTGGGCCTCGCAGCCGCGATGGTGACGCTCGTGGTCCTCACCGTGCTGCCGGGGGCGTGGCGGTTCACCGCGCCCGCGTGGGGCGCCCTGCTCGTCGTCGCGGCCGTCACCGCGTGGCGCGCGGGTGCCCCCGCCCGACCCGCCGCCCGAACCTGACCCCGGCAGGGTCTGGCCGGGGCGGGCCGTGACCGCTTACCGTCCGACCTGTGGCGGCTCCAGGTGAGGAACAGCGACCGGTCCTGCTGACGGTCGACGACGACCCGGCCGTGTCCCGTGCTGTGGCCCGGGACCTGCGTCGCCGCTACGGCAAGGACTACCGCGTCCTGCGCGCCGAGTCCGGTCCGGACGCCCTGGGGGCGCTGCGCGAGGTGAAGCTGCGCGGGGAGGCCGTCGCGGCCGTCCTCGCCGACTACCGCATGCCGCAGATGGACGGGGTCGAGCTCCTCGAGGCCGCGATGGACCTGTTCCCGTCCGCGCGCCGGGTCCTGCTGACGGCCTACGCCGACACGTCCGCCGCGATCCGCGCCATCAACGACGTCGACCTCGACCACTACCTCCTCAAACCCTGGAACCCGCCGGAGGAGAAGCTCTACCCCGTCCTCGACGGCCTCCTCGAACGCTGGAACGCCGAACCGGTCCGTGCGCCGGACGAGGTCGTCGTCATCGGGGACCGGTGGTCGGCGCGCTCGTTCGCGGTGCGCGACTTCCTGGCCCGCAACGAGGTCCCCTACCGCTGGTTGCTCGCCGGGCAGCCCGAGGCCGACCGCCTGCTGAGCGCCGCGGGGTCCACGCAGCTGCCCGTCGTCCTGGCCCCGGTCGACGGGGCCTGCCCGGAGGTGCTCGTCGACCCCGACGACGTCACGCTCGCCGACCACGTCGGGCTCAGGACGCGCCCGCAGCGGGAGTTCTACGACCTCACCATCGTCGGCGGCGGCCCGGCCGGGCTCGGCGCCGCGGTCTACGGCGCCTCGGAGGGGCTGCGGACCGTCCTGGTCGAGCAGCACGCGACGGGCGGGCAAGCGGGCCAGAGCTCGCGCATCGAGAACTACCTGGGGTTCCCCGACGGGCTGTCCGGGGCGCAGCTGGCCGACCGGGCCCGGCGCCAGGTCGCCAAGTTCGGCGCCGAGACGCTCACCGCGCGCACGGTGACGGGGCTGGAGGCCGCCGGGGGCGCGCGGGTCGTCCGGTTCTCCGACGGGACCAGCGTCGCCGCGCACACCGTGCTGCTGGCCACGGGCGTCTCCTACCGCACGCTGGAGGGGCCGGGCCTGGCCGAGTTCACGGGCCGCGGCGTCTACTACGGCGCCGCCCTCAGCGAGGTCTCCGCCTGCGCCGACGAGGACGTGTTCGTCGTCGGGGCCGCGAACTCCGCCGGGCAGTCGGCCGTGAACCTCGCGCGGTCCGCGCGCACCGTCACGATGCTGGTGCGGGGCACCTCGCTGGAAGCCTCGATGTCGGCGTACCTCGTCGACCAGATCGCCGCCCTGCCGAACATCCGCGTGCGCCTGTGCACCGAGGTGACCGCGGCGCGCGGTTCCGACCGGCTGGAGTGCATCACGCTGCGGGACAAGGAGTCCGGTCTGGAGACCACGGTGGACGCCCACCACGTCTTCGTGTTCATCGGCGCCGCCCCCCGCACGGCGTGGCTCGACGGGTCCGTGCGCCGCGACGACCACGGCTTCGTCCTGGCCGGTCCCGACCTCGTCGTCGACGGCGAGCGGCCGCCGGGGTGGACGCCCGCGCGCGACCCCTACCACCTGGAGACGTCGATGCCCGGGGTGTTCGTCGCCGGGGACGCCCGCGCGGACTCGGTCAAGCGGGTCGCCTCCGCCGTGGGGGAGGGCGCGATGGCCGTCATGCTCGTCCACCGCTACCTCGCGCAGCAGTGAGCCCGTCCGTGACCCCCGACGAACTGCGCACCCTGTTCCTCTTCGAGGGGCTGTCGGACGCCCAGGTGCGCAAGCTCGCCGACAGCGGCGACGTGGTCCACGCCGAACCCGGCTGGCTCTACCGCGAGGGTGACGCCGCGACGTGCTTCTACGTGCTGCTCGACGGGCACGTGAGCCTGCACCACCAGGGCGGCGGGGACGACCTGGAGATCGGCCGCACGCGCCAGCGCGGCGTCTACGCCGGCGCGTGGGAGGCGTACCTGGGCGACGGCGCCCCCGCCGGGTACACCTCCTCGCTGCGCGTCCTGGAACCGTCGGAGTTCTTCGTCCTGCCGGCGGCGACGTTCGGGCGGGTCGTCCGCGAGTGGTTCCCGATGGCCGTGCACCTGCTCGAGGGCACCCGCATCGGGCTGACGCAGGCCCAGAAGCTCACCAGCGAACGTGAACGCCTGCTGGCCCTGGGGTCGCTGACCGCGGGACTCACCCACGAGCTGGGGAACCCGGCCGCGGCCCTGGCCCGCACGCTCGCGCAGCTGCAGGAGGAACTGCGCTCGCTGGAGGGTTCCGTGGCGCGGCTGGCCCCCGGGCTGCCCGAGGTGCCCGCCGCGGGGTCGGCTGTCGTTCCTGGTGACCCGTTGCGCCGCAACGAGGCCGAGGACGCCCTGGTCGACGCCCTCGACGAGCTGGGCGTCGAGGACCCGGAGGACCTCGCCCCCGTCCTCGTCGAGCACGGGCTGGCCGCCGCGGACCTGCCCACCGATCCCGGCACCGTGACGTGGTTCGCGCGGACCGTCGCCGTCCGCTCGCTCGTCGCCGAGGCGGCGGCCGCGTCGGGGCGGATCAGCGCGCTGCTGGCCTCGGCCGGGAACTACGCCCAGCTGGACCGGGCGCCCGAACGGTGGGTCGACGTCCGCGAACTGCTGGACGCCGCGATCTCGATGCTCGGCGCGGGCGCCGGGCGCGCCGTCGGCAACTCCCGCGTCGCCACCGAGTACGCCGACGTGCCGCAGGTCCTGGGGCACACGGGCGAACTGGTCCAGGTGTGGACGAACCTGCTCGACAACGCGCTCGACGCCCTGGGGGAGGAGGGCGGCACCGTGACCGTCCGGGTCCACCCGGACGCCGACGGGGTGTGCGTCGAGGTCGCCGACGACGGCCCCGGCGTCCCGCCCGAGGTCCTGCCGCGCATCTTCGAGCCGTTCGTCACGACCAAGGACGTCGGGCAGGGCACGGGGCTGGGGCTCGACATCGCCTGGCGCGTCGTCGTGCACCGCCACCGCGGCCGGCTCAGCGTCGACAGCGTGCCCGGGAACACCGTGTTCCGGGTGTGGTTGCCCGTAGAACCCCAGGAGGACTGATGGTGGACCAGATCGAGCCGAGCGCCGCCCCGAGCGGCCCCGGCTGCGCCGACTGCGACGCGGCGCAGCCGCAGGGCTGGTGGTTCCACCTGCGCCGTTGCGCCGCGTGCGGGCACGTCGGCTGCTGCGACTCCTCGCCCGGCCAGCACGCCCGGGCCCACGCCGCGAGTTCCGGTCACGGCGTCGTGCGCAGCTACGAGCCGGGGGAGGAGTGGTTCTACGACTTCGCGTCCGACGAGACGTACGCGGGCGGCCCCGACCTCGCCCCGCCGCTGCACCACCCCGAGGACCAGCCGGCCCCCGGCCCCGCCGGTCGCGTGCCCGCGAACTGGACGCGCCTGCTGCACTAGGCCGAAGGCACACCTCGCGCCCTCGCCACGCCGGGGTTCAGGGCGCGAGGTGTGCCTCGCGCGCGGTGGGGGCGCGGCGGGCGAGCAGGACGAGGACGGCGAGGGCGACGGTGGAACCGGCCGTGCCCAGGACCATGTCGCCGAGGGTGTCCTCGTAGGCGGTGGCGAGCTCGGTGCCGTGCCGGATGAACGTCCACCACTCGCCGATCTCCCACAGCAGCGCCAGCAGCGCCCCGCCCCCGATCGTCGCGACGGCCCGCGCCCACCGGGGACGCACCCGCGCGACGCCCAGGACGAGGCCCAGGCCCAGCGTGAGCAGGCACCAGTTGGTGAAGTGCAGCAGGTCGTCCCACCAGACGACGGTGTCGTACAGGTCCAGGGTGTTCCCCGTGACGTCGACCAGGAACGGCGTCATCACGAGGGTGAGACCGGCCCAGGGGGCGTCCCGTCGTCGCCGGTGGACCACGAACCACACGACCGGGACGAACAGCATCAGCAGCGGGTAGAACACCAGCCGCGCCCCGAACGCCTTGCCCGCGAACTGCGGCAGGTCCCGGGCGAACGTCGCCACGAGCAGTTGGGCGACCGTCGCGATCAGCACGAGGGCGGCGGGGGTCCAGCGGGGGGTGCGCACCGTCCCAGCATGGCCGTGGGCGCGCTGCGCGGGTGGGCTTTCGCCGCGACGGTGCGTAGGGTCGAGGGGTGAAGTACCTGCTGATCGTCGTCGTGCTCGCGGTCGTGGCCTTCCTGGCCTACCGCCGGATCCGGGGTTCGGGGTCCGCGCTGCGCGACGCCGACCCCCGCACGCTGCGGGACGAGTTCCGCGGCGGGTCTCACGACGACCGGGCGGGCGACTGAGAGGACGCCTGACCGGCGAGCACTCCCAGCGGGTCGTCCAGCAGCGGCGCGAACGCCAGTTCCGCCGCGCCCAGGACCGTCGAGTCGCGGCCCAGCGCCGAACCGCGCACCTCGACCCCGGCCCGCATGGCGGGCATCACGAACCGGTCCACCCACGGCAGCACGTCGTCGGCCAGCGCGGGCCACAGGTCCCGCCACAACCCGTCGCCGAGGACGATGGCCTGCGGGTCGAACAGGTGGACCATGTTCGCCAGCCCCCGCGCGAAGGCGCGGGACAGCTTGTCGCGCGTGCGGCGCGAGACGACCCCGCCCGAGCCCAGCCGCTGCAGCACGAGGTCGACGATGTCGGCCGCGTTCTCGTCGAGGTCGAAGGGCTGGGCCCACGCCGAGGCCAGGGTCTCGCTCTCCCAGCACCCCCGGCTGCCGCAGCGGCAGGGACGGCCGTCGGGGTCGACGCCCATGTGCCCGACCTCGCCCGCGAAACCCCGCTTGCCCGTCAGCGGGTGGCCGCCGGTGAGGACGCCGCCGCCGAGGCCGTAGGTGCCGCAGAGGTAGACGACGTCGGTCAGCCCCACCGCCGCGCCCCGCCGGTGTTCGGCGAGCAGCCCGAGGTCGGCGTCGTTGGCGACGTCGACGCGCACCCGGCGGCCGGTCCGCTCGGTCAGCGACTTCGCCGCGCGGTCGCCGAACGGGGCGTCGTCCCAGCCGAGGTTCGGGGCGTAGGCGACGCTGCCGTCCTCGGTGCGGACGGTGCCGGGCACCGCCAGCCCGACCCCCACGACGACGTCGGGGGGCCCGACGGCGAGCAGGTCCGCGGCGGTGTCGGCGAACAGGTCGGCCGCCGTCTCGGGGTCCGGCGGCGAGGCCAGGGCGATCGTGCGCCGGCCCGCGACGGTGCCGCCCAGGCCCACGCGCAGCACTTGCAGCTCGTGGACGTCGACGTACCCCGCGAGCACCTCCGCCCCGCCCTCGCGGGCCCGGACCTCCAGCGACGGCCGTCCCACCCGGCCGGAGGTGGCGTCGGCGGCCGGCAGCCGCTCGACGACGAGGCCGGCCTCGACGAGGGTCCCGACGAGGCCGCCGATCGTCGAGCGGTTCAGCTCCAGCTGCCGGGTCACCTCGGCGCGGGTGGTGGCGCCGCCGGCGTGGACGAGGCCGAGGAGGGCGGCGAGGTTGTGCCGCCGCACGTCCTCCGTCCCGCGTCCCCGCGCGCCCGCCACCACCTCGCCCACGCCCGTGATCCTCTCGTGCCGAAACCGGTGCCCGTGCGGTGCTCAGACCGCCGAGGACGCCCGGCGACGGCGCGAGACGGCGTCGACGGTGGCGGCCAGCAGCAGCACCGCGCCCGTGACGAGGTAGTTCACGTACTGGGCCTGGTTGAGCAGGCCCAGGCCGTTGGCGATGGCGGCGATGACCAGACCACCGATGACGGCGTTCGAGACGCGCCCCTTGCCGCCGAAGAGGCTGGTGCCGCCGATGACCGCGGCGCCCACGCCGAGCAGCAGCGTGTTCGCGCCACCGGACCCGGGGGCGACGGAGTTCAGCCGCGAGGCGTCGATGACGCCGGACAGCGCGGCCAGCGTCGAGCCGATCATGAACACCGAGATGCGGATCCCGCGGACCGAGATGCCCGCGCGGCGCGCGGCTTCGGGGTTGCCGCCGACGGCGTACACGTGCCGGCCGTACGTGGTGCGGCCCAGGACGATCGTCAGCAGGACGAGCAGCACGGCGATGATCGGCACCGAGTAGGGGATCCCGGCCAGGTGGATGCTGGCCACGCGGGCGCGGTTCTGGCTGAGGATCGCCGTCACGACGACCAGCAGCACGGCGACGACGACGAGCCGCGCGACGACGACGCCGAGGTTGTCGCGGGACAGCCCGCGGCGGCGCTGACCGGCCCAGCGGCCCAGGCTGACGGCCGCGAAGGCCACGACGGCCAGGATCGTCAGGGCCCAGCCCAGCCCGACGGGCATGTTCGAGTTCGCGATCGCGACGATGGTCTCGTTGCGGACGGCGATGGTGCCGCCCTCGCCGATGAGGCGCAGCGTGATGCCCTGGATGCCGAGGAAGAACGCCAGGGTCACGACGAACGAGGGGATCCCCACCCGGGAGACGAGCAACCCGATGAGGGTCCCGAGCACCAGGCCCGTGAGCAGCGCGGCGAGCAGGCCGACGAGCCAGTTGACGCCGCCGTCGCGCAGCGCGATGGCCATGACGGCCGCCGAGGCGGCGCCCGCGACACCGGCGGACAGGTCGATGTCGCCGAGCAGCAGGACGAACGTCAGGCCCATCGCGAGCACGATGATCGAGGACGCCTGGACGAGCAGGTTGGCGATGTTCCCGGGGGTGGGGAAGGTGTCCGGCCGCAGCGCGGAGAACAGCACGAACAGCACGACGAGACCGGCGATGGCCGGCAGGGACCCGATGTCGCCGCCGCGCAGGCGGGCGACGTAGGCCTGGACGCCCTCGCGGAACGTGGGTTCGGGGGCGGCGTGCTCCAGGGGGCTGCCGCCCTGCGCGGTGGCGCGGGCGAGTTCGCGGATGCGCTCGGCCTCGCTGGTCTCGGGCTGGGTGAACTGGGTCGTTCCCGAACCGTCTCCGGGAGTGGTCGACATGGTTTCTCCTTCGTGGACCGGGTCGGTCAGACCGGGGCCGACGCGGTGGCCGGGGCCAGGCCGAGGTCGCCCGAGCGTCCCGTGGTGATGAGTTCGACGACCTGGCTGCTCGTGACGTCGCGGGTCCTCACCGTCGCGGCGGAGCGGCCCAGGTACAGGGCGGTGATGTTGTCGGCGACCTCGAAGACGTCGCTGAGGTTGTGCGAGATGAGGACGACGCCCAGGCCGTTGTCGGCGAGGCGGCGCACGAGGTCGAGGACCTGACGGGTCTGGGCCACGCCGAGGGCGGCGGTGGGTTCGTCGAGCAGGACCACCCGGGAGTTCCACAGGACGGCCTTGGCGATGGCGACGGTCTGGCGCTGACCGCCGGACAGGCTGGAGACCTGCTGACGCACCGAGCGCACCGTGCGGACGGACAGGCTCGCCAGGGTCTGGCGGGCCAGTTCCTCCATCGTGGGTTCGTCGAGCAGGATGCCGCGGCGCTTCTCGCGGCCCAGGAACATGTTCTGGACGATGTCGAGGTTGTCGCACAGCGCGAGGTCCTGGTACACGACCTCGATGCCCAGTTCCGCGGTGTCGCGCGGGCCGGTGATGTGCACGTCGCGGCCCTCGAACCGGTACTCGCCGGCGTCGATGGTGTAGATGCCCGCGATGCACTTCACGAGCGTGGACTTGCCGGCGCCGTTGTCGCCGACGAGCGCGGTGACCTCGCCGGCGCGGACGTCGAGGTCGACGCCGTGCAGGACCTGGACCGCGCCGAAGCTCTTGTCGATCCCGCGCAGCGACAGCAGGGGGGCTGCGCCGGGACCGGTTGCGTCAGTCATCATCTTCCTCGGGGACGTCGGGGTTCTGGACGTGCCGAGCACCGGGAACCCCTGGGGCGGGGTTCCCGGTGGTTCGGGGTCGGGTCAGGAGATGCCGAGTTCGGTGCAGTCGGCGGCGAAGTCTCCGGTGCACACGTCGCTCGCCTTGACGAAACCGGCGTCGACGACGCTCTTGACCTTGTCGCGGGTGATGAGCTGCGGGTCGAGCAGGATGGACTTCACGTCGCGCTTGCCGGTGGTGTCCTCGACGGTCCCGGTCGTCTTGGGCGTGTCGCCCTTGATGAGCGCGATCGCGATGTCGGACAGGGCCTTGGCCTCCTGGTCGACGGGCTTGTAGACGGTCATGCACTGGGTCTTGGCGAGGATGTTCTGCAGACCCTGGGTGGTGGCGTCCTGGCCGGTCACCGGGACCTTCCCGGCCAGACCGTTCTTGGCGAGGATGGAGATCGCGGCGTTGCCGAGGCCGTCGTTGGCGGCGAGGACGCCGTCGATCTTGCCGCCCTGCTGGGTCAGCATCTGCTCGAAGATGGTGGCGGCCTGCTGGTTGTCCCAGTCGGGCACGGACTGCTCGGCGACGACCTTGTAGTTGGTCATCGGGTCCAGGACGCTGTGGGCGCCCTTGGAGAACTGGGTGGCGTTGTTGTCGGTGGGGGAGCCGTTGAGGTAGACGATGTTCTTGTCGCCCCCGCCCAGGCACCCGGCCAGGCCCTGGCCCTGCTCCTGGCCGACCTTGGTGTTGTCGAAGGAGACGTAGTAGTCGGCCGAACCGCCCAGGGTGAGGCGGTCGTAGTCGATGGTCTGGACGCCCTGCTTCTTGGCCTTGGCCTCGATCGCGGCGCCGGAGTCGGAGTCGAGGTTGACGATGGCCAGGACCTTGACGCCCTCGGTGAGCATCTGGTCGGCGATGGTCTGCATGTTCGACGCGTCGCCCTGGGCGTTCTGGATGTCGGCCTTCACGCCGGCCGCCTCGAACGCCTTCTGCAGGAGCGGGCGGTCGAAGGACTCCCACCGGGCCGAGGACTTCGTGTCGGGCAGGATGACGCCGACCTCGGCGGCACCCCCCTTGCTGCCGCTGCTGGCGCCGTCGCTGGAGGTTCCCGTGTCGCCGCCGCTGCCGCAGGCCGACACGAGGAGCAGGCCGGCGACGCCGGACGCGAGCAGGACGGAGGATCGAACGCGCATGGATGCCCCTTCGCATCGTGGTCCCCCGGGGTCGTCCGATGGCGCCGGGGGTAAGTTGTGCCCCAAAACATATACCTGTTCCCCCCGGTCCGGGAGGTTCGTGACCCGGTTGTGACCTGCGACCGGGAACCTCCACCCGGACGCAGCAGTTGTCCGTCACCCGTCGCGCAGTGGAGCCCTCCTCCCGACGGCTACCCTTCCCGACGGTCCGGTGGTCGCCGGACGTCGCGCAGCAGAGGGGAACGTCCGTGGCGGGTTCGGGTTGGCGAGTGCACGGTGACGGACGGGCGGTCTCGCCGGGCGAGGTGGTCGCCCCCGACGAGCGGCTCGCGTGGCCGCGCACGGTGGGCATCGGGCTGCAGCACGTCGTCGCCATGTTCGGCTCGACGGTCCTCGTCCCGGCGCTGACGGGTTTCCCCGTCGCCACGACGCTGTTCTTCTCCGCGGTCGGCACCGCGCTGTTCCTGCTCATCACCCGCAACCGGCTGCCGAGCTACCTCGGGTCCTCGTTCGCGTTCATCGCGCCGATCCTGGCCAGCTCCGCCGGGTCGGCCACGGGCGGGATCCTCGTCACCGGTCTGCTGCTGGCGGTCGTCGGGCTCGTCGTCCACCTCGCCGGGTCGCGGTGGATCGACCTCGTCATGCCGCCCGTCGTGACCGGCACCATCGTCGCGCTCATCGGGCTCAACCTGGCACCCGCGGCGTGGGGGACGACCGAGACCTCCGGCTTCCGGGCCGACCCGGTCACGGCCGTCGTCACCCTGCTCGCCATCGCGCTCACCAGCGTGCTGTTCCGGGGGCTGCTGGGCCGGCTCGCGATCCTCGTCGGCGTCGTCGTGGGGTACGCCTTCGCCGCGGTGCGGGGGCTGGTGTCCTTCGACGCCGTGGAGCAGGCCTCGTGGGTCGGGCTGCCGACGTTCACCGCGCCCCGCGTGGACGTCTCCGACCTCGCGCTCTTCCTGCCCGTCGTGTTCGTCCTCGTCGCCGAGAACGTCGGGCACGTGAAGTCGGTCGCGGCCATGACGGGCCGGGACATGGACCCGCTCGCCGGCCGGGCGCTGCTGGCCGACGGCCTGGCCACGACCCTCGCCGGTCTCGGCGGGGGCTCGGGGACCACGACCTACGCCGAGAACATCGGCGTCATGGCCGCGACGAAGGTCTACTCGACGGCCGCCTACTGGGTGGCCGCCGCCGCGGCGCTCGTCCTGTCCTTCTCGCCCAAGTTCGGCGCGCTCGTCGGGTCCATCCCCCCGGGCGTGCTCGGCGGCGCCGCGACCCTGCTCTACGGGATGATCGGCGTCCTCGGCGCCCGGATCTGGGTGCAGAACAAGGTCGACTTCTCCGACCCGGTGAACCTCACGACGGCCGCCGTCGCGCTCATCGTGGGCATCGCGAACTACACGTTCACCACCTCGGGCGGGCTGACGTTCGCCGGCATCGCGCTCGGGACGGTCGCGGCGATCGTCACCTACCACCTCATGCGGGTCGTGGGCCGGGCGCGGGGGACCGTCAGCGTCTGACGCGATCAGCGTCTGACGTGATCAACGTCTGACGTAGTGCAGGAACTGCACGCCCGAGGCGAACGTGCGCGCCTGCCTGAGCGTGAAGTCCCGGCGCCGGCCGTCGGCGGGGAACAAGGGCGTTCCCCCGCCGGTGAGCACCGGGTAGACACGCAGCCGGTACTCGTCGATCAGGTCCGCCTCGGCCGCGGCGACCGCGAGGGTGGCGCCGCCGATCCCGACGTTCCCGGGGCCGTCCTGCTCCCGCAGCCCGGCGACCTCCTCGGCCAGGGAGCCGGTGGCCAGCCGGGCGGGGGCGTCGACGTGCGTGAGCGTGGAGGAGAACACCACCTTCGGCAGCGCGTTCCAGACCCGGGCGAACTCCTGCTCCAGCGCGCCCAGCGGCTCGGGCGGGTCCTGCCAGTAGAGCATCGCCTCGTGCAGGCGGCGGCCGAGCAGGTGGACGCCCAGGCCCCGCACCTCGTCGGTGGCGAAGCGGAACAACTCCTCGTCCGGGTCGGCCCAGTCGAAGTCGCCGTCCGGGCCGGCGACGAAGCCGTCGATCGAGACGGCCAGGGAACAGGTCACGGCGCGCACGGTTCCTCCTCGGTGGTGTCCTGGCAGGTCAGCTCCGGCCGGTGACGAGCAGCAGCCGGTCCCCGTGCTGCAGCGCCGCGACCTCGTGGAACAGCAGGGTCCGACCCTCCCGCACGACCGCCAGCACGGGGAAGCCCAGAGACCCCGGCGCCGCCCCCACCTCCCCGGCCTCGACCACCCGCTCGGTCAGGTCCAGGCCGGTGCCGAAGGACACGAGGTCCTCGACGACCTCCACGGACGCCGGGCTGCCCGCGGCCAGGCCCAGCAGCCGTCCCGTCGTCTCCGAGGTCACCACCACCGAGTCCGCCCCGGACTGGCGCAGCAGGTCCGCGTGCTCGACCTCGCGGGCCGTGGCCACGACCGTGGCGCGCGGGTTGAGGCGGCGCAGGGCGAGGGTGGCCAGGATGGCCGTGTCGTCGCGGTCGACGGCCACGACGACCGTGCGCGCCCGCTCGGCCAGCGCCGTGACGAACGTGTCCGAGCGCGTCACGTCGCCCGTCACGCACAGGTAGCCGTCGCGGGAGGCGTCGGCGGTCGCCCCGGGGTTGCGGTCCACGACGAGGATCCGGTCGGGCGGGGTCCCCTTCAGGCGCAGCTCCCGGACCGCGTTGCGGCCCTTCGTGCCGTACCCCAGGACCAGGACGTGGTCGTGCATGCGGGCCCTCCAGCGCGCGAGGCGGAACTCCTTGCGGGAGCGCTCGGTGAGCGCCTGGATGGTGGTGCCGACGAGGATCACGACGAAGAGGATCCGCACCGGCGTGACGAACAGGGCGTTGACGAGCCGCGCGCCGTCGGTGACGGGGACGATGTCGCCGTAGCCGGTCGTGGAGAGCGTCACCGTCGTGTAGTAGAGCGCGTCCAGCACCGACAGCGTCCCGTCGGCCCCGTCGCGGTACCCGTCGCGCTCGAGGACGACGACGGCCCAGCAGACCACCACGAGCAGCAGGGCGAGCCCGAGCCGCAGCGCGATGGCGCGCAGGGGCGAGACCGGTCGCCCGGCGGGCAGGCGCAGGCGCGCGTCGCGATCGACCACCCCCGCAGTCTGCTGCACCACCGTCCCCCGCACCCGCGACACGGACCGTCACCGGGTGCCACGATGTCCCCGAGGACGAGGGGGGGCGACGTGAGCGGGTACCGACCGGGACCGGACGACGGGCGGGCGTGGCAGGACCGGCCCCAGCCCTGGCGCGACGCGACCCCTCAGCCCCCGCCCGGTCCGGTGCAGCCGTACCCGCCGCAGGACCCCCGGCAGCAGTACCAGCAGTACCAGCCGTACCCGCAGCCGTACCCGCCCCGGCCCGTGGTCGTCGTCCCGGTCAAGACCCCCGGGCTGGCCGTGCTGTTCTCGTTCCTGTGGCTCGGCGCGGGCAACTGCTACGCCGGGCAGACCGCGCTGGGGGTCTGCCTCGTCGTCGCCCAGGTCGTCTGCGCGCCGATCGCCGCGTTCCTCGCCTCCGTGACGCTCGGGTTGTCCCTCGTCGTCACGGGCCCGATCTGGCTCGCGGCCTTCGTCGTGTCCGCGGTCACGGGGTACAACGCCTGCAAGGAGCACAACCGCACGCTCGGCCTGCCGTACTACTGACCGGCGAGTGGCCCGGGCACGACGAAGGCCCCGCCCGGGACTGCGGACGGGGCCTTCGGACGCGCGGGCTCAGGCGGTGAGCTCGGCCGCGACGAGCTCGGCGATCTGCGCGGTGTTCAGCGCCGCCCCCTTGCGGAGGTTGTCGCCGGTGACGAACAGGTCGAGGGTGTTCGGGAAGTCCAGCGCCTGGCGGATCCGCCCCACGACGGTCGGGTCGCCACCGACGGTGGTCGCCGGGGTCGGGAACACGCCGTTGGCCAGGTCGTCGCGGACCTCGACGCTCGGGGCGGCCTCGAGCGCCGCGGTGGCCTCGGTCACGGACACGGGCCGGGCGAACGTCGCGTGCACCGCGAGGGAGTGCGTCGTCTGCACGGGGACGCGGACGCAGGTCGCGGAGACCTTCAGGTCCGGGATGCCCAGGATCTTGCGGGACTCGTTGCGGACCTTCAGCTCCTCGCTCGTCCAGCCGTCGTCCTTCAGCGACCCCGCGACGGGGATGACGTTGAG
This sequence comes from Kineococcus rhizosphaerae, assembly GCF_003002055.1. NCBI lineage: Bacteria > Bacillati > Actinomycetota > Actinomycetes > Kineosporiales > Kineosporiaceae > Kineococcus > Kineococcus rhizosphaerae. Next base: position 325,836 of record NZ_PVZF01000004.1, on the reverse strand, counting down.
GACGAGGTGCGCCGGGAACGGGGAGTCGTCGCCCAGCTTCTCGGAGACGACCTTCGCGGTGTCCCCGGCCGCCGAGCCGAGGGTGCGGTCGCCCGCGACGACCGCGATCTCGTCGTACAGCCGGTCCACGCCGGGCTGGCCGGCGCCGGAGGCGGCCTGGTAGCTGGCGACGACGAGCTCGGTGAGCTGCCACTGCTCGTGCAGGGCGCCGAGGGCGTCCATCATCGTCAGCGTCGTGCAGTTCGGGTTCGCGATGATGCCCTTGGGGCGGTTGCGGGCGGCCGCGCCGTTGACCTCGGGGACGACGAGGGGGACCTCGTCGTCGAGGCGGAACGCGCCGGAGTTGTCGACGGCCACGGCGCCGCGCTCGGCGGCGATCGGCGCCCACACGGCGGAGACCTCGTCGGGCACGTCGAACATGGCGACGTCGACGCCGTCGAAGACCTCGGGCGTCAGCTCGCGCACGACGACGTCCTCGCCGCGCACGCGCAGGACCTTGCCGGCCGAGCGGGCCGAGGCGACGAGGCGGATCTCGCCCCACACGTCGGGGCGCTCGGTGAGGATCCCGAGCATGACGGTGCCGACGGCGCCGGTGGCCCCGACGACCGCGAGGGTGGGCTTGCGGTTCTCAGTCATCGTCCGGTCCCTCCGTAGACCACGGCTTCAGCTTCGGCGTCGAGACCGAAGGCGGTGTGCACGGCGCGCACCGCGTCGTCGAGCTGGTCGGCGCGCGTCACGACCGAGATGCGGATCTCCGAGGTGGAGATCATCTCCAGGTTGATCTGCTTGCCGGCCAGGGCGTGGAAGAACGTCGCCGAGACGCCCGGGTGCGAGCGCATCCCGACGCCGATGAGCGAGATCTTGCCGATCTGGTCGTCGTACTCGGTGCGCTCGAAACCGATCGCCGGCTTGACCTTCTCCAGCGCGTTGATCGCCGTCGTGCCCTCGGCCTTGGGCAGGGTGAAGGAGACGTCGGTGCGGCCCGAGGCCCCCACCGAGACGTTCTGGACGATCATGTCGATGTTGATCTCGGCCTCGGCGACGGCCGTGAAGATGGCGGCCGCCGTGCCGGGGTTGTCGGGCACGCCGACGACGGTGATCTTGGCCTCGCTGCGGTCGTGCGCGACACCGGAGATGATCGGCTGTTCCACGGGTTCCTCCCCGGTCTGGGTGCTGGCGAAGGCGGCGGGGATGGGGGAGTCGGTCACCCAGGTCCCCTCGTGCGGGCTGAAGGAGCTGCGCACGTGGATCGGCAGGTCGTAGTTCCGGGCGTACTCCACGCAGCGGAGCATGAGGATCTTGGCGCCGTTGGCGGCCATCTCCAGCATCTCCTCGGTGGCGATCCGGTTGATCTTGCGGGCCGCCGGCACGATGCGCGGGTCCGCGGTGAACACGCCGTCGACGTCGGTGTAGATCTCGCAGACGTCGGCCTTCAGCGCCGCCGCGAGGGCGACGGCCGTGGTGTCCGAACCGCCGCGGCCGAGGGTCGTGATGTCCTTCGTGTCCTGGCTGACGCCCTGGAACCCGGCGACGATCGCGATCGCGCCCTCGTCGAGCGCGGAGCGGATCCGGCCCGGGGTGACGTCGATGATGCGCGCGCGGCCGTGGGAGGAGTCGGTGATGACCCCGGCCTGGGAACCGGTGAAGGACCGCGCCTCCAGGCCCAGGTTCGAGATCGCCATGGCCAGGACCGCCATCGAGATCCGCTCGCCGGAGGTCAGCAGCATGTCCAGCTCGCGCGCGGGCGGACGGGGGCTGACCTGCTCGGCGAGGTCGATGAGCTCGTCGGTGGTGTCGCCCATCGCCGAGACCACGACGACGACCTCGTGGCCGGCGCGCTTGGTCGCGGCGATGCGCTTCGCCACGCGCTTGACGCCGTTGGCGTCAGCGACCGAGGAACCGCCGAACTTCTGCACCACGAGAGCCACGACGAGCGATTCTACGGAACGTTGACCGTGCTCCCGGCCGTGCTCAGGCACCGGCCGGTCCGCTGGTCAGACTGCCCGGCCGGGGCGCCCGATCAGGGGTGCAGTGCGTCGAACTCGGCGTCGGAGGCCGTCTCGGCGTCCACGTCGAGGCGCAGGTGGGCCAGCAGCGACTGCAGCACGCGCAGGGCCGCGGTGGCCCGCGGGCCCCAGGAGGACAGGTAGGAGAACTGCCACCACCACAGGGCCTCGGTGAGGTCGCCGCGGTCGTGGTGGCGCAGGCCGTGCTCGAGGTCGGCCGCCACCGACGTCAGGTCGTCCGAGAGCGCGCCGCGCACGAGCTTCGCGTCGGTCAGGGGGTCGACGACGTCGGCGTAGTCGTCCAGGCCCTCCAGCACGTTGGCCAGCGACGCGCGGACCGCGTCGACGTCCGGGTCCGGGCCCGCGTCCGGCTCGAAGCGGCGCGCGGGCACGACGTCGTCGACCGCCCCCAGCCGGGCGCCGGTGACGAGGGTCTGGCTGACGGCCAGCAGCAGGACGGACAGGGCCGTGGAGTCCATCCGGCCCGTCGCGACCTCGGTGACGGTCGCGAGGTAGGCGCGGACCTCGGCGGCCGTCGTGGCGGCCAGCTCGGCGAACTCCTCGCCCACGGGCTCCACGCCCGGCGCTCCGCGGTGCTCAGCCATCGAGGGACCTCCGTCCGGCGAACGCCCGTCCGAGCGTCACCTCGTCGGCGTACTCCAGGTCGCCGCCGACCGGGAGGCCGGAGGCCAGGCGGGTCACCTTCAGCCCCATCGGCTTCAGCAGCCGCGCCAGGTACGTCGCGGTCGCCTCGCCTTCGAGGTTCGGGTCCGTCGCGATGATCGTCTCGGTCACCTGGCCGTCGGACAACCGGGACAGCAGCTCGCGCATCCGCAGGTCGTCCGGCCCGATGCCCTCCATGGGGCTGATCGCCCCGCCCAGGACGTGGTACCGGCCGCGGAACTCGCGCGTCTTCTCGATCGCGACGACGTCCTTGGACTCCTCCACGACGCAGATGACGCTCGGGTCGCGGCGCGGGTCGCGGCAGACCCGGCACAGCTCCTCCTGCGCGACGTTGCCGCAGATCCGGCAGAACCGGACGCGGCTCTTGACCTCGGTGAGGACGTCGGCGAGCCGCTTGACGTCCGCGGCGTCGGCGGCGAGCAGGTGGAAGGCGATGCGCTGCGCGCTCTTCGGCCCGACGCCGGGCAGCCGACCGAGCTCGTCGATCAGGTCCTGGACGACTCCTTCGTACACGCTCCGAGACTACGTGCCTCCACCGACACGACCCGCCGCCCGCGCGGGCGGCGGGCTACTCCTCGGTGGACAGGACCTTGCCGCCGAGGATCTGCTCGACGACCGCGATGCCGGACAGGGCCGACTCCTCGGCGTCCTCGTCGTCGAGGCTGGGGGTGTCCTCCTCGGGCGGGGCCGGCGCCGCGACGGGAGCGGCGACGGGCGCGGGGGCCGGCGACGGGGTGCCGGGGGTCTGCGCGGGACGCGGCTGCCGGCTGGGCCGGGACAGCTGCTCCTCACCCGGGTCCTCGATGGGCTCCTCGGGCGGGGGGACGTCGGCGTAGTAGTCGTTCGTCGGCTGCGGGGACGCGGGGGCCGCCCGGGTCACGGGCGCCTGCGGGGCCGGGCGCTGCTCGGCGGGGCGCTGCCCGGTCTGCGGCCGGGCCTGCTGCTGGGGTGCCTGCCGCGCCGCGGGGGCCTGCGCGGGGGCCTGCGCGGGCGCCGCCTGCTGGGGGGCGGGCTGGGACCAGCCGCCCCGGGAGGGGCGCGAGGGGTTGCCCCGCGCGGGTGCGCCGCCGGAGTCCCCGCCGACGGCCTGCACCCTGGCCTCGATGCCGGCGACCTGGATGAGCGCCTCGGCCACGAAGGCCGCGTGGTTGCCGCTGCCGAAGGTGTTCGCCAGCCCCGGGGTCTTGAACTGCAGCAGGAGGACGCCGCCCCGGAAGTCGGCCACCTGGGCGTTCTCGGCGACGAGCGACCACGTGAGGCGCTTGACGGTCTTGAGGGCGTCGAGCACGTTCGTCCACAACCGCCGGACCGTCTCGGCGTCGCCGCCGGGGGCCGGGGCCGCCGGCGGCGGGGCGTCGACGTGGACCGGCCCGGCCGCGACCTCCGGGGCGGGGGCAGGGGCGGGAGCCGCCTCCTGGCCGTGGCTGCGGGCGGCGGGCCAGCCGCCCCCGGCGGGTTCGGCCCGGGGGGCGGGGGCGGCGTCCGCGCGGGGGGCCGGGGCGCCGACCGCCTCATCGGGTGCGGTGGCGGGCGCAGGAGCGCCGACGGGTGCGGTGGCGGGTGCGGTGGCGGGGGAAGCGGACGCGGGCGGCAGGGCCGTCGCCGCGGGCAGCCCGCCCGCGTTGATCCGCCGCTCGATCCGGTCCAGCCGGGTCCCCAGGCCCCCGTCGCCGTCGGCGGCGGGCAGCAGGAGGCGGGCGCACAGCAGCTCCAGCTGCAGTCGCGGGGAGGTGGCCCCCGTCATCTGCTCCAGCCCGGCGGCCACGACGTCCGCAGCGCGAGACAGCTCGGCGCGGCCGAGGTGGGCGGCCTGCGTCCGCAGGCGTTCGAGGGCGTCCTCGGGGACGGCGAGCGCGTCGCCCGCCGCGTCCCCGACCGCGGCGACGATCACCAGGTCCCGCAGCCGCTGCAGCAGGTCGTCGGCGAACCGGCGCGGTTCCTGCCCGGTGTCGACGACGCGCTCGACGGCCCGGAAGACGGTCGCCGCGTCACCGGCGGCGAGGGCCTCCACGACGTCGTCGAGCAGCGAGGCGTGCGTGTACCCGAGCAGCGCGACGGCGATGTCGTACGTGACGCCGTCGTCGCCGGCCCCGGCGATGAGCTGGTCGAGGACGGACAGGGTGTCGCGCACGGACCCGCCGCCGGCCCGCACGACGAGCGGCAGGACGCCCTTGCCGATCTGCACGCCCTCCTTCTCGGCGAGCTCGCCGAGGTACGTCGTGAGCTGCGCCGGCGGCACGAGCCGGAAGGGGTAGTGGTGGGTGCGCGAGCGGATGGTCGTCAGGACCTTGTCCGGTTCGGTCGTGGCGAAGACGAACTTCACGTGCGGCGGCGGTTCCTCGACCGTCTTGAGCAGCGCGTTGAAGCCCGCGGGCGTGACCATGTGGGCCTCGTCGAGGATGTAGACCTTGAAGCGGTCGCGCGCGGGGGCGAAGGAGACGCGTTCGCGCAGGTCGCGGGCGTCGTCGACGCCGTTGTGGCTGGCGGCGTCGATCTCGACGACGTCGATGCTGCCGGGGCCGCCGTTGGCGAGGTCGGTGCACGAGTCGCACACCCCGCACGGCGTCGGCGTGGGCCCCTGGGCGCAGTTCAGGCAGCGCGCCAGGATGCGCGCGCTCGTCGTCTTGCCGCAGCCGCGCGGGCCGGAGAACAGGTAGGCGTGCGTGACGCGCCCCTTGGACAGCGCCTGCACCAGCGGGGCCGTGACGTGTTCCTGGCCGATGACCTCGGCGAAGGCCTCGGGCCGGTAGCGGCGGTACAGCGCGGTCGTCACGGGTCCGAGGCTAACCCGCTCCCCGGACACGACCGACCCCCACGAGCACCCCTGTCTCACCACCGCCGGGAGGAGCGGTGAGGACGCCCACGGAGGGTGACCACCCACGACGGCGAAGCAGGAAGAACGAACCCAGGGGCCTCGTTCGCCCTGCGCAGCCAGGAAGAAAGGGACCCCCCGCACACCCGCCAGAGCCCATCTACCCTTGCTGCCTTCCGGCCCTGGGGGGGTTTGACGGGGTGACGCCGCACGAGGGGTCTGCCGTCACCGTACGACACGTCCGGGGCCCGGGTCCAACCGCCCGCCCGTCCTGCGCCGGGGGCGTCCCGTCGGGGCCCGTGGTGCGGAGCACCGGTCACGGCGCGCTACGCTGGTGGCACTGGAGGATTCGCCTAGTGGCCTATGGCGCACGCTTGGAAAGCGTGTTGGGTTAACGCCCTCAGGGGTTCAAATCCCCTATCCTCCGCCGCACGAGGCCCGTCCCGGACACGTTCCGGGGCGGGCCTTCGTCGTTCTCGCGCGTCGGGTTGCGGCGCGGGGTCGCCCCGTGACGCCGTGCGCGGCCTAGACTCTCGCGCTGTGATCTTCCAGGCCGTGGGTGAGGGACGCCCGTACCCCGACCACGGGTACGAGACGGTCGGCCAGTGGTCCGAGGTGCCGCCGCGGCAGGTCCGGCTCGACGAGCTGACGACGACGAAGCGCACCCTCGACCTGGACGCGCTGCTCGCCGAGGACTCGACGTTCTTCGGTGACCTGTTCGCGCACGTGGTGGCCTGGCGGGGGCGGCTGTACCTCGAGGACGGGTTGCACCGCGCGGTGCGGGCGGCGCTGCACCAGCGCCAGGTCCTGCACGCGAGGGTGCTGACGCTCCCGGACTGAGCCCCGCGGGGGCGACGCGCGGTACCGAGGGGGAGCGAGGGGGAGCGGTGGCACGACGAGCAGACGAGGGTCCGACGGGTGAGGAGCACGTCCTGCCCGACGTCGAGGACGACCTCGACGAGGAGTCCTACCAGCGCTTGACGGGCAAGCGGCGGGCGCGGCTGGTGCGCCAGCGCATCGCGTTCGCCGTGGTGGTGGTGGTCGTGCTGGCCGTCGGTGGTGGGGCCTACCTGGTGTGGAGCGACCGCTGGCACCCGCGCGGTGCGGCGCGCCCGTCGGTGGCGGCGAGCCCGACGTGCACGCCGGCGGCGGCGCCGGCGCTGCTGGCGCCGAAGGACGTGACGGTCGACGTGCTGAACGGGACGTCGCGCAAGGGGCTGGCGGGTGCGGTGGCGGCGGAGCTGCGCACCCGGGGGTTCGTGGTGACGCGGGTGGCGAACGCGCCGCAGGCGACGGGGCCGGCGACGGCGGTCGTCACGTACCCGGCGGCGTCGGTGCAGCAGGCGGTCACGGTGGCGGCGCGGTTCCCGGAGGCCCAGCTCGTGCAGGACGACGCGGCGAAGGGGATCTCGGTGAGCCTGGGGGACGGGTACCAGCAGCTGCTGGCCGAGCAGGCGCTGGTGGCTCCGGTGCCCACGGGGCAGCCCGGGGCGTGCTGACGTCACTCGACCTCTAGCGTGACGCCATGTATGGCGCTACCATGGCGTCATGGATCTGCTCCCGTACGTCGTCAGACTGCGCCAGGACCTGGCCACCACGGCTGAGTCCGGTTCCGAGGAGGTCGCCGCCGCCGCCGAGCGGCTCGTGGCGACGCTCGACCCTTCCGTGCGGCTCCTCCTGCTCGACGCCCTCGTCGAGGCCGCCGGTGAGCTGACCAGCGGGATCGCCCGCTCGCCGCAGCCGCCGAGCGGGGTGGAGGTCCGGCTGCGCGGTCGTGAGGTGGAGTTCGTCCTCACCACGTCCGACGGGGCCCCCGTGGCGACGCCCGGGGTGCCCGGTGGCGTCAATGGTGACGTCACGGGTGATGTCGCCGGTGATGACGGTGACGTCGACGGTGGCACCTCGCGGCTGAGCCTGCGGGTCCCCGACCGCCTCAAGAGCCGCATCGAACGGGCCGCGGACGCCGACGGCGTCTCCGTCAACGCGTGGCTGGTGCGCTCGATCGGCGAGGTGCTCGACGGGGCCGTGCCCCGCACCCCGCCGGCCGCGGGCTGGAACCCGGGCGGGTGGGCGCAGCCCCCGGCTCCCGGGGGCGACCGCCGGACGGGGTGGGCACGGTGAACACCCACGAGTTCCGGCACGATTTCACCGCCGCCGGCCCGGTCCGCTGCCTCGTCGACGTCCCCGGCTTCGCCCTGAGCGTCCGGGCCGGCGACACCCCGGAGGTGACGGTGGAGGTGCAGGCCCACCGCGACCGCGACTCCGACCTCGACCTGCTCGAGCGGACCGAGGTCGCCTTCGCCGGCGACCGGCTCGTCGTGCGCTCCGAACGCGGACCGTTCTCCCTCGCCCGGCTGCGCACCCTGTTCGGCGGCGGACCGCGGGTCGACGTCCGGATCACCCTGCCCACGGGCTCGGGCCTGGAGGTCAGGGGCTGGGGCGACGTCCGGGCCACGGGTGCGCTCGGCGCGGTGGACGTCGACTCCGCGGCGGGGGAGGTCGACCTCGACGAGACCGGCCCGCTGCGGGTCGCGCTGTCCGCCGGGGAGGTCCGGGTCCGCGAGGTCACCGGTCCCGGCGACGTCCGCAGCTCCGCGGGGGCGATCCGCCTCGGGACCGTGCACGAGGCGCTCAGCGCCCGGACGTCCGCGGGCGACGTCGTCGTGGACCGGGCCCTGGGGGCGTTGCGGCTGGCGACGTCGGCCGGTGACGTCCGGGTCGCCGACGCGCAGGGGTCGGTGCACGCCCGCACGTCCGCCGGCGACGTGCGCCTCGAACGGGTCAGCGCCGGGTCGCTCGACCTGGAGTCCAGCTACGGCCGCCTCTCCGTCGGCGTCGCCGCGGGGACCGCCGCCTGGCTCGACGTCCAGGCCCGGCACGGGACGGTCCACAGCGACCTGACCCCCACCGACGGGCCCGGCGACGCCGCGCGCACCGTCGAGGTCCGCGCCGTCGCCGGGTACGGCGACGTCGTCCTGCACCGCGTCTGAAGCCCTGCACCACCCCAGTGATCGGGAGGGAACGTGTCGCACGCAGAACCGGCCGTGGTGGTCCGCGGCCTGAGCAAGAGCTTCGGGACGCACCGCGTCCTCGACGGGGTCGACCTGGACGTCGACCCCGGCACCGTCCTGGCGCTGCTCGGCCCGAACGGGGCCGGCAAGACCACGCTCGTCAACGTCCTGGCCACCCTCGTCGAACCCGACGCCGGGCAGGTCAGGGTGGCCGGGCACGACGTCCGGCGCGACCCCGCGCGGGTGCGGGCCGCGATCGGCCTGACGGGGCAGTTCGCCGCCGTCGACGACCTGCTGACGGGGGCGGAGAACCTGCGGCTGATGGCCCGCCTGCAGCACCTGCCGAAGGAGCAGGTCGCCTCCCGCACGGCCGAGCTGCTCGAACGGTTCGACCTGACGGCGGTCGGGGGGCGACGGCCCTCGACGTACTCGGGCGGGATGCGCCGTCGGCTCGACCTCGCCATGGGGCTGGTGGGCCGCCCCTCCGTCGTGGTGCTCGACGAGCCCACGACGGGACTGGACCCGCGCAGCCGCCGGGAGGTGTGGGACCTCGCGCGCGAACTCGTGGACGAGGGCGCGACGCTCGTCCTGACGACGCAGTACCTGGAGGAGGCCGACCGGCTCGCCGACCGGGTCACCCTGCTCGACAGCGGTCGCGTCGTGGCCGAGGGGACCCCCTCGCAGCTGAAGGCCCGGGTCCCCGGCGGCCGGATCACGCTGGGGTTCGCCGACCGGCCGGCCCTGGACCGGGCGCAGGACCTGCTCCCCGGGTTCGTCGTGGACCCGGACGCCCTCAGCGGTGACGTCCCCGGCGACGGCCGGGCCGTGCGCGACGTCCTGCAGCGCCTGGACGCCGCCGGCGTCGCGGTGGAACGCATCGCCACCCGCGAACCCGACCTCGACGACGTCTTCCTCGCCCTCACCGGACGGTCCCACCACGCCGAGGAGGTGCGCTCGTGAGCGCCGTCGCGACCCTCGGGCGCGACGCCGGGGTGCTGTTCGGGCGGCAGGTCCGGCACACGGTGCGCTACCCCGAGCTGACCGTCCTCACCGTCGGCGTGCCCGTGGTCCTGCTCCTGCTGTTCGTCCTCGTCTTCGGCGGGGCGCTGGGCCCGGGGGTGGGCGGTTCCCGCGGCGACTACGCCGGGTACGTCCTGCCGGGGGTGCTGGCGCTGACGGCGTTCGGCACCGCGCAGGGCACCTCGACGACCATCGCGATGGACGCCTCCGGCGGGGTCCTCGCCCGCCTGCGGACCGTCTCGGTCTCCCGCAGCGCCGTGCTGGCCGGGCACGCCCTCGCGGCCACCGCGCAGACGGTCGTGGCCATGGCCCTGGTCGTGCTGGCCGCGGTGGCGCTGGGGTTCCGGCCCGGTGCCGCACCGCTGGGCTGGCTGGGCGCCGCGGCGCTGGCGACCGGGTCGTCGCTGGCGGTGTCGTGGCTGGCGGTCGCCGCGGGTCTGCTGGCCCGCTCGGTGGAGGTGGCCAGCAACTACGCGCTGCCGCTGATGCTCCTGCCGTTCCTCGGCAGCGGGTTCGTCCCGGTCGACTCGCTGCCCGGCCCCCTGGCCGCCTTCGCCCGGCACCAGCCGGTGACGCCGGTCATGGACGTCCTGCGCGCCCTGCTGGCGGGCACACCGGCCGACCGCGGGCAGGTGCTGGTGGCGGTCGCCTGGTGCGCCGGGCTGACGGTGCTGGGGGTCTGGGGTGCGGCGCGGTTGTTCGGCCGCCCCCGCAGCGCACGGTGAGCACGAGATGACGAAGGGCCCCGGGACCTGAGGTCCCGGGGCCCTTCTCCACGGCGGTGACGGTGGGATTTGAACCCACGGAGGAGTTGCCCCCTCACACGCTTTCGAGGCGTGCTCCTTAGGCCGCTCGGACACATCACCTTGGTGCCCGTCCAGACTACACGGCGCCGACGGTGCTCCGTCACGCCCGCCGGGCGGCGAAGAAGTCGTCCAGCAGGGCGCGGCACTCGGCCTCCCGCACACCCCCCGCCACCTCCACGACGTGGTTGAGCCGCGAGTCGCGCACCACGTCCCGCAGGGAACCCGCGGCGCCGAACCGCTCGTCCCAGGCGCCGAACACCAGTCGGTCGACCCGGGACAGGACCGTCGCCCCCGCGCACATGACGCAGGGTTCGAGGGTCACGACGAGGGTGCAGCCGCTCAGCCGCCACTCGCCGCGGGCCCGGGCGGCGGCCCGCAGCGCCAGGACCTCGGCGTGCGCGGTCGGGTCGTTCGCGGCCTCGCGCTCGTTGCGCCCGACGCCGAGCACCGCGCCGGAACCGTCGATGACCAGGGCCCCCACGGGGACGTCACCCGTGAGCAGGCACTGCCGCGCCTCGTCGAGGGCCGTGGCCATCCAGGCCGCCCACCGCGCCGGGACGAGCAGTCCCCTCAGCGCAGCGATTCCAGGACGTCGGCGAACCCGAGCAGTTCCCCGATCTCGACCGTCGCGGCCGCCGGGTCCGTCCCCGAGCCCGACAGCCGCAGCAGCACCTCCGCAGGGCACCCGAGGTCGGTCAGCAGTTCCGGGTCACCGGCCCAGACGTCCTCGGCGACCGCGGGGTCGGGACGCGCCTCCTCGTCGGACTCCTCCTCCGGGTCGTCGTCGGAGTCCTCGGCGTCGTCGGCGCGGGCGTTCTCGCCGGCCGTGGGCAGTTCGGCGAACAGCGGCGCGTAGGCGCTGTCGGCGGCGGCGACCGCGTCGGACACGAAGACCTTCACGTCGATCGGGCCGTCGGTGCGCACGAGGGCGAACCACTCGTCCTCGCGCTCGAGGACCGCGAGCACGGGGGAGTCGTCGTCCACGGCACCGCGCAGGGCGTCGCCGAGTTCGTCGGGGGACCCCGCCTCGAGGTCGATCTCGACGGAACGCCACTCACGGTCGTCGCCGGAACCGTCGGGGGACAGGACTGCGGTGAAGTACGCCACGGCTCCATGGTGTCAGGTCCGGCCCGTCCACGGCAGGTCGGCGGCGCGCCCGTCCGGGCCCGCCGTTCCCTCGCACCCGGGTGGACCCTTCACACTTGGGCCCATGCGCCTGTCCGTCATCGACCACCCGCTCGTCGCCCACAAACTGACCGCCCTGCGCGACCGGGGCACCGACTCCCCGACGTTCCGGCGCCTCGCCGACGAACTGGTCACGCTGCTGGCGTACGAGGCCACCCGTGACGTCGCGGTCGAACCGCACCCCATCACCACCCCGGTGGGGCCCACCACCGGGGTGCGGATCCGTTCCCCCAAACCCATCGTCGTCCCGATCCTGCGCGCGGGGCTCGGCATGCTCGACGGCATGGTCCGGCTGCTGCCGACCGCCGAGGTCGGCTTCCTCGGCATGCTGCGCGACGAGGAGACCCTCCAGGCCAAGACGTACGCGAACCGGCTGCCGGACGACCTCACGGGCCGGCACTGCTTCGTGCTCGACCCGATGCTGGCGACGGGGGGAACCCTCGTGTCCTCCATCACCTACCTGCTCGAGCGGGGGGCCCAGGACGTCACCGCGCTGTGCCTGCTGGCCGCCCCGGAGGGCCTGGAGGTCGTCCGCACGGCGTTCGACGAGCACGCCCAGGTCACCGTGGTGACGGCCGCCATCGACGAGCGGCTCGACGAGAACGGGTACATCGTCCCCGGCCTCGGTGACGCGGGTGACCGGTTGTACGGCGTCGTCTGAGGTCGACCGCGGTCCGGGGACGGACCGCCCGCCGAGCCCCGTGCCGCGACTCCTGCGGCGCGGGGCTTCGTGCTGAGCACGACTTCCGGCAGGATGGCCCCCGATCAGATCAATTCCGTTCACGGTCCGTGGTGACCAAGGGCGTTCGGAGAACGCCGGGAAGGAGGTCGGCCCGTGAAGTGGCGCCGAGTTCTGTGGTGGGTCGTGGTCGTCTTCGCCCTCTACGCGGTGTACCGGTCCCCGGACCAGGCCGCGAACTTCGTCCGCACCGTCGGTGAATGGCTGAGCACGGCCGTGAACAGCATCAAGGACTTCTTCGACGGGCTGCTGCGCTGAGCCGCAAGCCCCCTCCCGAGGACCCGGTCCCCGACGACGAGGGCCGGGACCTCGTCATGTTCTCCGGTACCCGGCTGCGGAAGTCGCGCAGCGACGGCACCTGGCGGGTCGTGGACCCCGAGCGCGACCAGGCGGCCCCCGGGCCCGACGACGAGTCCGACCCGCTCGAGAAGCTCGTGGTCGAGGAGGTCGAGGAGGTCGAGGAGGTCGACGAGGTCGTCGTGGACGACCCGCTGTGGGAACAGCCCCCGCCGCGGGTCGAGCGCTACGTCCTCGACACGGAGAAGCGGCTGGTGTGCCTGCGCCGGCACCTCGTCGTCCTCGCCGAACCCTTCCTGACCTGCATCGCCGGCCTCGTGCTCGTCAACTACCTGGCCGACCGGCTCGGCGACGTCCAGCAGCTGCCCAACGTGCTGTTCGGGGCCTGGCTCGTGCTGCTCGGGCGGGCCTGGTGGAAGTGGCAGCAGTGGCGCGGGGACTGGTTCATCGCCACCGACAAGCGGTTGCTGCTGACGTACGGCGTCGTGCGGCGCCAGGTGGCGATGATGCCGCTGACGAAGGTGACCGACATGAGCTACAACCGGTCCCTGCCCGGGCGGTTCCTGGGCTACGGGGAACTGGTCATGGAATCCGCCGGCCAGGACCAGGCGCTCAGCAACATCGACCGTCTGCCGATGCCGGACCAGGTCTACGTCCGCATCTGCGAGCAGTTGTTCGGGGAGGTCGGCGGGGCCGACACCTCGCGGCGGATGGGCGCTCGCGTGCGTCGGATGGCACGCCGGGCACTCCCTCAGCGCTTCCGCTGAGCTGACCCGGGGAACACGGCACCGGGGCGGGGCGAACGGGCCGGGACGTGCAACAGGGGGCGCGGTCCGTGCGGACCGCGCCCCCTGAGGCGTCCAGGGGACGTCAGCTCACTGAGCAGCCTTGAACGCGTCGATGATCGAGGAGGAGATCGGGCCGCGCGGGGCGACGGCGATCCCGTTGGCGGCGGCCCACTCGCGCACGGCGCGGGCGTCCACGGCGGAGGAGGAGGAAGAGGAGGCGGCGGCCTTCTTGGTCGTGGCCTTCTTCGCGGTGCTCTTCGCCGCGCTCTTCGCGGTGGTCTTCTTGGCCGGAGCGGCAGCAGCCGGGGCCGGAGCCTCGACGGGCGCGGGGGTTTCCTCGACCGGGGCGGGAGCCGGGGCCGGAGCGGCCTTCTTGGCGGCGGCCTTCTTGGCCGGAGCGGCCTTCTTGGCCGGGGCGGCCTTCTTGGCCGGAGCAGCGGCGGCGGCCGGAGCGGCGGCGGTGGTCGAGGCCAGCGCGGCGGGGAGGTCCTCCCACGACACGTTGGTGGCGGCCTTCGCGGTCGCCGGGTTCCACGAGACACCGTTCGCGTTCACCGTGAAGGTGCCGATCTTGCGACCGTTCCGCTTGACGGGGATCTCGAGGTCGACGGCACCGACGGGCAGTTCGGTGGCCACCTTCAGTGCAACGTCGTGACTTGCCATGCTGGGCTCCCGGGGAAGTGGCTGGACAATGCTGAAGCAATGAAACCACAGTTCCGTGAGAGTTCGCGCATCGAACCATGGATTCTCTGACGAGTTCACCTGTTCACGCTGTTCTCGCGCTATCACCGTCCGAGAACAGTGTGCGGAACCGGTGGGAACTGCCCGGGAACGCGGTTCTCCGGGCGCCCTCCCCGGAGGCGGTTCACGGCGGCGGTTCACGCTGGTTCACGGTGCGGTTGCGGGCTCCGGTGCGGGTCGCGGCGGCTTCGGGGCTCCAGCGTCCTCTCCGCTCCCGGGGCGCGGGACGCGTTCCCGGTGAACTCCACCGCGCGGGTCCGCGAGGGGTTCGCGCAGGAGTTCACGACGAACTCGCGGCGGGAGTTCGGGGCGGTGCCGAGCGCGGGTTCCGCCGGCATTCTCCGCGGCCCGGTCCGGTGGTGCGTTCTCGCCGTCCGGCATTCCGGGGCGGCCTCCCGTCGGCTTCCGGGTGGGCCTCCCGTCGGCTTCCGGGTGGGCCTGCTGTCTGCTTCCGGATCGGCTCCCCGACCGGGCCCCCTGGTGGGCGTCCGCGCCGGGCGCCCGAGGTCCCGCTCCGGCGGCGGGGTCCGGTGGCGGGGTCCGGGAGGGGGTGCCCCGCGCCACGGGTGGCCGGCTCGCCCGGGGCGTCGTCCGGGCCGCCCGGCCGTCGGCGGGGGCGGGGGCGGAACGAGAAGAGGCCCCCGGCGAACCGGGGGCCTCTCGTCGTGCGGTGTGCGCCCGAAGGGATTCGAACCCCTAACCTTCTGATCCGTAGTCAGATGCTCTATCCGTTGAGCTACGGGCGCGTCCGGCGCACCGCGGTGCGCCGTTGACGACTACTGTAGCGGGCTTCGGCCGTCGTCACCAATCGATTGCGGCGCAACGCCTCTGCCCTGCCCGGGGAACGACAGAGGGCCCCGGTCGCGGTGTGCGACCGGGGCCCTCGTCCGGCGGAGGCGGCGGGATTTGAACCCGCGAGGGGGTGTTAACCCCCAACCCGCTTAGCAGGCGGGCGCACTAGGCCACTATGCGACGCCTCCAACGCACTGCAGGTTAGCAGCCCGCCGCGTGCGAGCATCACTCACGATGAGTGACAACGCCGACGAGCCGTCGAACCCGTCCTCCACCCCGGGGCCGCCCGACCCGTCCCGGTCCCCTGACCAGCGCGGACGTCTGCGCCGCCGGGCCCTGGTGGCCAGCTCGGCGGTCGTGGCGGCCGGTCTGGGCGGCAGCGCCTGGTGGTGGCTCTCCCGCCCGGACCCCGCCGACGGTGCGGACGCCGCCGCACGGGCCCTGGCCGCGGCCTGGTCCGCCGGGACGCCGGGCGACGTCGCCTTCGTCGCCGCCACCGGGGCCCTGCCCGCCGACCTGCCCGGCGAGTACGCCCGGCTGACCGCGGGCCTGTCGGCCGTGACGCCGACCGTGCGCGTCGTGTCCGTGGACACCGCGGCCGCCGACCGCGGACGGGCGAGCGCCGTGCTGGAGGTCGCGTTCGACCTCGGCGCCCACCTCGGCGCCCCGGACGGCGCCCTGTTCCGGTACACCACGACGGCCGGTCTGCGGCGGCAGCAGGACGGGTCCTGGCGCCCGGTGTGGGAACCCGCGCTCGTGCACCCCGCGCTGGCGTCCGGGGCCACCTTCGCCCTGGAGCGCGACGCGCCCCCGCGCGCCGACGTGCTGGGGCGGGACGGATCCCCCGTCGTGACCGCGACCCCCGTCGTCCGGGTGGGTGTCCAGCCCTCGCGCACCACCGACCCCGTCGCGACGGCGAACTCCCTCGGCGCGCTCCTAGGGCTGGACCCGGCTGCGCTGGCAACCCGGATCCAGCAGGCCTCACCCGACGCCTTCGTCGAAGTCATCACGTTGCGGCGCAGCGACTACGACGCCCAGCGCAGTCAGCTGCAGCCCGTCCCCGGTGCGGTCTTCGCCGAATCCACCCTGCCGCTGGCGCCGACCCGGGGTTTCGCCCGCGCCCTGCTCGGGAGCGTGGGACAGGTCACCGCCGAGGTCGTGCAGGGCTCGGCGGGCCGGTACGCGGCGGGCGACCTGGCGGGGTTGTCGGGTCTGCAGAAGACCTTCGACGACCGGCTCGCGGGCCGGGTCGGGATCGTCGTGCGCGCCCAGGGCGGAACGGCCGCCACCTCCGCGGAACTGTTCCGCGTCGCGCCCGCACCCGGGCGGACCGTGACGACGACGCTCGACGCAGGTGTCCAGACGAGCGCCGACGACGCCCTCGCGGCCAGTCCGGCGCCGGCCGCCCTCGTCGCCGTCGACGTCGCGACGGGAGACGTCGTCGCGGTCTCCAACTTCCCCGTCGACGGCGGGGACCGCGCGCTCACGGGCCGGTTCCCTCCGGGGTCGACGTTCAAGGTCGTCACGACGCTGGCCCTGCTGGCGAACGGGCTGGACGTGGGGGAGGACGTGCCCTGCACCCCGACGTACACCGTCGACGGGAGGTCGTTCTCCAACTTCGAGGACGAGGCGTTCGGCGACGTGCCGTTCCGCACGGACTTCGCCCGGTCCTGCAACACCGCGTTCGCGAGCCTCAGCCCCCGGCTGGGCGACGACGACCTGCCCCGGGCGGCGGCGGAACTGGGCGTGGGGGCCGAGTGGGCCCCCGGCGTGGACGCGTTCGCCGGTGACGTCCCGCCCGCCGAGTCGAAGGTCGACCTGGCGGCGGCGAGCTTCGGGCAGGGGCGCACCCTCGTCTCGCCGCTGGCGATGGCCGTCGCCGCGGCGTCGGTCGCCGCGGGCGGGTTGCGCCGGCCCACGGTCGTCCTGGACCCCGCGCAGGCCGAACCGTCGGCCCCGGCGACGGCCGCCGACCCGGCCCTGCTGACGACGCTCGACGGGCTGATGCGCGACGTCGTCACCGCGGGGACGGCGACCGTGCTCGCCGCCGTCCCCGGTGGGCCCGTGCACGCCAAGACGGGGACCGCCGAGTACGGCACGGCCGTCCCCCCGGCCACGCACGCGTGGACGATCGGCTACCAGGACGGGCTGGCGTTCGCGGTGTTCGTCACCGACGGCGTGAGCGGGGGGACCGTCGCCGCACCGATCGCGGCGGACTTCCTGCGGCGCCTGGCCGCCGCCGGCGGGTACGCCGGAGGCCCCGACGCCCCCGGCTGAGCCGACCCGGGGTCTTCCCTGTGCAGGTCCCGTGCAGGAACCCTGCGACGCGGGCGCGCACGGGCACGAAATCTCCGCTCGATCCCTCGAAGGAATTGCCAACGCACCCCACCAGGGGTGAGGATGTTGCAGTACGCCCTGTGGGCTACATGCGGACCCGGCTCATCCCCCCCGAGCCGGACCGTGGACGGCCCCCGCTCCCCCCCAGCGGGGGCCGTCCTCCTTTCCCCTCCGGACGTCGTCCACACCCCCCGTCGGCCCGCGTCCCCGTGACGCCGCGGTGTCCACAGACGCCGGCCACGGCGTGTCGTCCACAGGTGCTCACCACGGCGCGACGCCGGCCCCCGCACCGCCCCCACGGTGGTCCTCCCCGACCCCGTGAGGAGCCGACCGTGCCCGTGCGCCACCAGGACCAGACCCGCCGCGCCCGACGTCCCGTGCCCGCCCCCGGCCGTGCCGACGCCCCCGGCGTCGTCGTGCTGCTCACCGGCGACGAGGAGCTCGCCACCGCCGTCACCCGGCTGGCCGCCGCCGCCGGGTGCGTCCTGCGGCGGACCGGCGCCACGGACGGGGACGAGGTCCGGCTCGTCCTCGCCGGCGTCGACGCGGACCCCGCCGACGCCGACGCCGCCCGCCGCGGCGGAGCCCAGTACGTCGTCGTGGGCCGGGCCCCCGTGCCCGCGCCCTGGTGGCAGCGGGCGTCCACCGCCCGCCCCGACCACGCCGTCGTCCTGCCCGAGGCGCAGGAGTGGCTGCTGGAGCGCCTCTCCGACGTCGCCGACGGGCCCGGGGGCCGCGGCCGGACCGTCGCCGTCGTGGGCGGCACGGGAGGGGCGGGGGCCAGCGTCCTGGCCGCCGGGCTCGCCCGGGCGCTCGCCGAGACCACCGGCGACTGCCTCCTGCTCGACGCCGACCCGCGCTCGGGCGGGCTGGACCTCCTCGTGGGGGCCGACGCCCTGCCGGGACTGCGCTGGGGCGACCTCGCCGGCGTCGAGGGACGGCTGGGACCCCGGGCGCTGCGCTCGGCCGTCGACCTCGGCGCGGGGCTCAGGCTCCTGGCGACCGACCGCCGCGCGGCGTCCGGACCCGACCCCGCCCAGCTGTGGACCGTCGTCGACGCCGCCCGCCGCACCTTCGCCGCGACCGTCCTCGACCTGCCCCGCGGCGTCCTCGACGGGCTCGGGCCCGTGCTCGGCGCCTGCGACGAGGTCCTCCTCGTCACCCCCGGCACCACCCGCGGGGCCGCGGCCGCCAGCGCCGTCCTCGACGACCTGCGCCGGACCACCGCGACCCCGGTGCGGCTCGTCGTGCGCGACGTCGGGGCCGGACCGGACCCCGAGGACGTCGCCGACGTCGCCGGAGCCCCGCTGGCCGGGGTCCTGCGCCCCGACCGCGACCTCGACACCCGCCTCGAACTCGGTGAGGGGGTCCCCGGTGGCCGCCGCAGCAGCCTGCGGGTGTTCGCGATGTCCTGCGCCCGCGACTGGACCCCGGCGTGAGGCTGGCCGAGGAGGAGTTCGCCGGCATCGTCGGCCGCGTCCGCGACCGGCTCGCGCTGGAGGCCCGCGTCCCCGACCCGCAGGCCGTGGCCGCGGCGGCCCGCGTCGAGGGGGTCGTGCTCGGCGCGGCCGACCTGCTGCGGCTGCTCGACGCCGTCGGGGCCGCCCTGGCCGGAGCCGGACGGCTGCAACCCCTGCTCGACGTCGCCGGGACGACCGACGTCCTCGTCAACGGCGGCGGGCAGGTCTGGGTCGACGACGGCCACGGGCTGCGTCGCCACGACCTCGTCCTGGACGGCGAGAGCGAGGTGCGGGCGCTCGCGGTCCGGCTCGCCGCCGGTGCCGGACGGCGCCTCGACGAGGCCAGCCCGTTCGTCGACGCCCGGCTGCCCGACGGGACCCGGCTGCACGCCGTGCTGCCCCCGCTGGCCCCCGACGGCACGCACCTGAGCCTGCGGGTGCCGGCCGTGCGGCGCCTCGGCCTCGAGGAGCTCGAGTCCTCAGGAGCGGTGCCCGCCGAGCTGGGCGAGGTGCTGCGCGCCGTCGTCGCCCGGCGGCTGTCCTTCCTCGTCAGCGGCGGCACGGGCAGCGGCAAGACGACGCTGCTGCAGGCCCTGCTGGGGCTGGTCCCGGCGGACGAGCGGATCGTCGTGGTGGAGGACTCGGGGGAGCTGCGGCCCGACCACCCCCACGTCGTGCGGCTGGAGGCGCGGCACGGCAACGTCGAGGGTCGCGGCACCGTGGGGCTCGACGACCTCGTGCGGCAGGCGCTGCGGATGCGGCCCGACCGGCTCGTCGTGGGCGAGTGCCGCGGAGCGGAGGTCCGCGACCTGCTCGCCGCCCTGAACACCGGGCACTCCGGCGGGGCGGGCACGCTGCACGCCAACGCGGCCGCCGACGTGCCCGTGCGGCTGCACGCCCTGGCCGCCACCGCGGGCGTGGGGCCGGCCGTCGTCGACGCGCAGGTGCTGGCCGGGGTCGACGTCGTCGTCCACGTCGACCGCGTCGACGGCCGGCGCGGGGTCGGCGAGGTGGGCGTGGTCACCGCCGACCGCGGCCGGGCGGTCGTCCTGCCCGCGCTCGTGCGGACCTCCTCCGGGGTCCGCGCCGGGCCCGGGCTGAACCGGCTCGTGGCCCGGACCGGGCCGTCGCGAGCGGGCCGGTGCGCCCCGTGAGCCCGGCGGAGGGGCTGCCGGTGGCCGCGCTGCTGCTGGCCGCGGCGCTGGTCCGGCCCGGTCCCGGGCTGCGCCGCGCCCGGTCCCGGTGGACCCGGCCGCGGCCCCGGGCGGGTCGGCGGGACACGCGGGACGACGGGACGGCCGGGGCGCGCACGGCCGAACGCGCCGCCGCCCTGCTGCGGGCGGGGGTGGCCCCCGCGAGCGCCTGGCAGCACGCCGGTGGCGGGGCGGACGCCCCGGCGGACGTCCGTGCCGTGTGGCGGCTCGTGACGGTGACGGGCGCGCCGGCCGCCGAGGCGCTCGACGCCTGCGCGGGCGGGGTGCGCGCCGACGCCGCGGCCCGGGCCGCCGTCCGCACGGCCCTGGCCGGGGCCCGGGTCAGCGCCCGCACGGTCTCCGCGCTGCCGCTGCTCGGGCTCGTCCTGGGCGCGGCGCTGGGAGCCCCGCCGTGGGTGGCGCTGCTCGGCTCGGCGCCGGGCCGGCTGTGCGCCGTGGCCGGGGGCGTGCTGCTGTGCGCGGGCCGGTGGTGGAGCGCTCGGCTGGTGGCCGCGGCCGAGCGGGCCGCGGGGTGAGCGCCGGGGTGGGCGCCGGGGTGGGGGTCGGGGTGCTGCTCGGGGCGGCCGTCCTGGTCGCGGGGGGCGTGCGGGCGCGGTCGGCTCGTCCGGCACGGCGCCGGGTGCGGCTGCGCCGTCGGGACCCGGGGGGACCGCCTGCACCCGACGTCGCGCTCGTGTGCGACCTCGTCGCGGCGGCCGTGGGCGCCGGGCTGCCGCCCGGGCGGGCCCTGGAAGCGGCCCTGGACGCCCTGGCCGCCGAGGGGTTCGCCGAGGACGCCGTGCTGCGCCGGGCCGCGGTGCGGTTGTCCTGGGGCGCGGACCCGGCCGAGTTCGCCGAGGTCCTGGCCGGGCACGGCACCTGGGACGACCTGGCCGAACCCCTCCTGCTGTCGGCGCGGACGGGGGCTCCCGCCGCGACCCTGCTGGCGTCGGCGGCGACGTCGCGCCGGGCCCGGCGCCGCTGGGAGGCCGAGGCCGCGGCCGGCCGGCTCGCCGCGCGGCTCGTGCTGCCCCTGGGGTTGTGCACGCTGCCCGCGTTCCTGCTGCTGGGTGTGGTCCCGGTGGTGCTGACGCTCGCGGGGCAGGTGCTGTCGTGACGCCCGTCGTGACGTCGCCGCATCCACAGGACCCCGCCGGCGGCGTGTCGTCCACAGGCGGGGCGCGACGTCGCCCGGTGACGGTCCAGGACGGTGAGAGTGCTTGCGGGCCGGGGGTTCCCGGGTCGTCGACGAGGAGGAGGAACGATGCAGGACGAGGTTCCCGGGCAGGTTCCCGGGCAGGTTCCCGGGCAGGTTCCCGGACGGGTTCGCGAAGGGGTTCCGCAGGAGCCGCCGGTCGTGCCGGAACCGGGTCCCGACGCCGGGATGGCGACCGCGGAGTACGCGATGGCCACCCTGGCCGCGTGCGGTTTCGCGGGACTGCTCATCGTCATCCTGCGCAGCGACGAGGTCCGGGAGATGCTCCTGGGGATCGTCCGCCAGGGCCTGTCGCTGGGGTGAGCCGGCGTCCGCGCGACGGGGGCTCGGTGACGGCGGAGTTCGCGCTGCTGCTGCCCACCGTCGTCGTCCTCCTCGCCCTGGGGACCGGGGCGGTGCGGGTCGTCGTGGCCCAGGTCCAGTGCGTCGACGCGGCCCGGGCCGGGGCCCGGGCCGCGGCCCGCGGGGAGGGTCCCGACGTCGTCCGGTGGGCGGCGCGTGCGGCCGGGCCCCGCGGCGCGGAGGTCTCCGTGCGGGTCGCGGGGTCCTCCGTGACCGTCGAGGTCAGTTCCCGCCAGCGCATCGCCGGACCGGTCGGGGGCACCGTGCTCGCCCGGGGGTCGGCCACGGCGGCGGCCGAGTCGTGACCGTCGTGACCGCCGTGCCCGGTGGCGGGGAGGAGGGCAGCGGCAGCGTGCTCGCCGTGGGGACCTGCGCCGCCCTGCTGTCGGCCCTGCTGCTCGTCCTCGCGCTGGCCTCGGCGGTCGTCGCCCGCCACCGGGCGGAGGCGGCCGCCGACCTCGCGGCCCTCGCGGCCGCGGACGTCGTCGTGGGCCGGGCGGCGGGGCGACCGTGCGCCCGGGCCGCGACGGTGGCGGCGGCGCAGGGGGCCGAGCTGAGCGCGTGCGCGGTCGCCGGCGACGGGACGGTCGCGGTGACCGCGCTCGTCCGCCCGGCCGGGGTGGCCGGGCGGTTCGGGGCCGCGCGGGCGTCGGCGCGCGCCGGTCAGGCCACCTCGGGGGAGGCGGGGTGAGCCGGTCGCGGGTCGGTCGTCCGGTCGGTGGAGCGGTCGGTGGTCCGGTCGGGGGTCTCGACGGCGGTCACGAGCACGTCGAGCAGCCCCAGCGCCCCGGCCTTGTCGAGGGGTTCGTTCCCGTTGCCGCACTTGGGCGACTGCACGCATGCGGGGCAGCCGTCCTCGCACGCGCAGGCCCGCACCGCGTCGCGGGTGGCGCGCAGCCAGTCGGCGACCCGCTCGTGGCCGCGGTCGGCGAAACCGGCCCCGCCGGGGACGGCGTCGTGGACGAACACCGTGGGCAGCCCGGTGTCGGGGTGCAGGGCCGTCGACAGCCCGCCGAGGTCCCAGCGGTCGCACGTCGCGAGCAGGGGCAGCAACCCGATGGCGGCGTGCTCGGCGGCGTGCAGCGCGCCGGGCAGTCGCGTCACGTCGCCCAGCACCGCCTCGGCGGCGTCCTCGTCGAGGGTCCACCACACCGCGCGGGTCCGCAGCCGGCGCTCGGGCAGGTCGAGGGGCTGCTCGCCGAGCACGGTCCCGCTGCCGACCTTGCGGCGCAGGAAGCCCGTCACCCGGCTCGTCACCTCCACGACCCCGGCGGCGACCTGGACCGGGCCCGCCCGCCGGCTGGAGTCGACGGCCAGGACCCGCACCTCGGAGGCCGAGCGCGCGTGGGTCGTGTACCCCGGGTCGGGTTCGAGGTGCACGACGGCGACGAGTTCGTCCAGGTCGAGCCGGTCGACGAGGTAGGTGCGGCCCTGGTGGACGTGCACCGCGCCCTCGTGGACGGCGGAGTCGGCCGAACTCGCCTCCACCGTCCCCAGGATCCGGGCCGTGACGTCCTCGACGATCCGGACGCTGCCGCCCGCCCCGCGCAGGTCGGTGAGGTCGACGGCCCGGTCCCGGCGCGTCCAGTACCAACCGTTCGCCCTGCGGCGCAGCATGTCCCGCCGGACGAGGAGGTCCACGACGTCGCCGGCGACGGGACCGAACAGGTCGAGGTCGGCCTCGGTCAGCGGCAGTTCCTGGGCCGCCGCGGCCAGGTGCGGGGCCAGGACGTAGGCGTTGTCGGGGTCCAGGACGGTGGCCTCGACCCCGGCGCCGAACAACGCCTCGGGGTGGTGGACCAGGTAGGTGTCCAGCGGGTCGTCGCGGGAGACGAGCACGCCGAGGGCGGGGTTCCCGCGCCGGCCCGCGCGGCCGATCTGCTGCCAGAACGAGGCGCGGGTCCCCGGCCAGCCGGCCACCAGGACGGCGTCGAGCCCGGCGACGTCGACGCCGAGCTCGAGGGCGTTCGTCGTCGCCATGCCGACGACGCGGCCCGTGCGCAGCCCCTCCTCCAGGACGCGCCGGTCCTCGGGCAGGTACCCGCCGCGGTAGGCCACGACCCGGCCCGCGAGGTCGGGGTCGACGTCGGCCAGCCGGCGGCGCGCGCCCGCGGCGACCGACTCGGCGCCCGTGCGGCTGCGGACGAACGCGAGTGTGCGCACCCCCTCCAGCACGAGGTCGCCGAGCAGGTCGGACGCCTCGGCCGTGGCCGTGCGGCGTTCGCCCTTCGCGCCCCGCTCGCCACCGGCGGGGCGCAGCGGCGGTTCCCACAGGGCCACGGACACGGCGGGGCGGGCGGAGGCGTCCTCGGTGACGGCGTGCACGTCCAGACCCGTCAGCCGGCGGGCCGTCGTGGCCGGTTCGGCGACGGTGGCCGAGGCGAGGACGAAGACGGGGTCGGCGCCGTAGCGGGCGGCGAGGCGGCGCAACCGGCGCAGGACGGCGGCGGCGTGCGAGCCGAACACGCCCCGGTAGGTGTGCAGCTCGTCGACCACGACGAACCGCAGGCGGCGCAGGAAGCTCGCCCAGTGCTCGTGGCCGGGCAGGACCGAGCGGTGCAGCATGTCGACGTTCGTCAGGACCAGCGCCGCGTGCTCGCGGATCCACCGGCGCACCTCCGGCGGGGTGTCCCCGTCGTAGGTGCTGGTGACCGGTGCGTCGAGCTTCAACGCTCGCAGCCGCGCGTCCTGGTCGGCCGCCAGCGCCTTGGTGGGGGACAGGTAGAGGGCGGTGGCGCCCTTGCCGTTGGGCGAGGTGCGGGCGGTCTCGCGCAGGGCGGTGAGGACCGGCAGCTGGAAGCCCAGGGACTTGCCCGAGGCCGTCCCGGCGGACAGGACGGTGGAGCGGCCGGCGCGCACGGACTCGGCGGCCCGCACCTGGTGGCGCCAGGGCAGACCACCCGTGCCGCGCTGCAGGGCCTCGACGACGGCGGGGTCGGCCCAGGCGGGCCAGGGCAGCCGCACGCCGGAGCGCGCGGGCAGCAGCTCGACGTGGCGCACGCGGTCGCCGCGGGTCCCGGCGTCGAGGAGGCGCTGCCAGCGGGGCGCGTCCCCGTCGCGGCTCACCTCGTGCTCGTGCGGACTCACGCCGGACAGTGTCGCCCCTGGGGTCGGTGGTGGCGCCGGTCGCCGACGCTGGACAGGCCGCTCACGCAGCGCAATGGTTGAATGCCAGGGAGGGCACCGCGCGTGACCCTCGTGAGAACAGCACACGCACGGGGTGGACAAGCCACCGCACGCACCTGCGCGCGACCGCGAGCAGCAGACCAGCAGCGAGGAGGGGTCCCAGTGGACCTGTCGGTGACCAGCCGCGAGGAGAGCGGCCGGACCGTCGTCGAGGTGTCCGGCGAGATCGACGTCTACACCGCGCCCACCCTGCGCGAGCGGCTCAACGAACTCGTCGGGGCCGGCCACCACCACCTGGTCGTCGACATGGAGGGCGTCGAGTTCCTCGACTCCACCGGTCTCGGCGTCCTGGTCGGCGGCCTCAAGCGCGTCCGGTCGCACGACGGCTCGTTGCACCTGGTGTGCCAGCGGGAGAAGATCCTGAAGGTCTTCCGCATCACGGGCCTGACGAAGGTCTTCCCGATCCACGACACCGTGGCCGACGCCATCGCGGCCTCGGCGACGTCCGACGAGGCCAACGCCACGTCCTGAGCTCCACCCCTGATCGGAACGAGGTACCCCCGACCGTGCCCACCGTCACCCTGCGGTTCTCGCCGATGGCCGAGCACGTGCGCACCGCGCGGCTCGTCGCCGTCTCGGTGGCCCGGCGGGCCGGTTTCGGGGAGGACCAGCTCGACGAGATCCGCATCGCGATCGGTGAGGCGTGCGCCCGCGCCGTCGCCGGCGGTGCCCTGCAGACGGCGGCGGGACCGGCGGTCGGGCTCGTCGACATGAGGTTGTGCGACGACCGGGACGGCCTCGACGTGACCGTCGTGCAGTGCGACGTGCACGGCGAGCCCCTGGTCGCCGGGCCCGGCCCGTTGGCCACGGAGGACCCGCTGTCGCTCGCGCTGATGGCGGGCATGGCCGATTCCAGCGGTCAGGCCGGTACGTCGGGTGGGCTCCGGCTCAGCTGGAAACTCTCCTCGGGTGACGCCGTGGGGGCCCGGGCCTTCTGACCCGGACCGGCGACCACCACCTCCGGTGGACGGGTGATCGCGGCGTGTAGCAGTCCCGAGGGCACTGCCCTACGCTGCTGGACGAGGTCATCACCGTCGAGGAGGACGTGTGCCCGTGCCCGAGAGCCTGTCGAGTTCCGCCCAGGGGATCGCTGTCGCCGTCGCGATCATCTCCGTCCTGGCCCTGGCCGCCGCCTACGTCTTCCGACGACAGGTCCTCGCCGCGGGCGAGGGGACCGAACGCATGCAGGCCATCGCGGGCGCCGTCCAGAGCGGCGCCTCG